>NZ_JAQFUL010000036.1:0-49703 GCF_027716265.1 Bacillus cereus group sp. Bc031 | reverse complement strand
TTCTACTCTCAAGTTTTAAAAAATAAGTCCGATGCCAAAAGGCATCGGACTTATTTTTTAAACTTGATGGCTATGGCCCTATAAGGGCCCTATTTACTCTTTTCCATCTAATAAACGACCAAGTCCACCTAAAACACTACCTTCACCAGTGCTTTGCGCTGCTGGGCTTGTCAGACGTGCTGCTAAGCGGCTAAGTGTTAAGGACTGAATCCAAACTGTTCCAGGTCCTTCTAACGTTGCGAAGAATAAACCTTCGCCGCCAAATAGAGCTGTTTTTACTTTTCCAACGAACTCGACATCGTAGTTAACGTCTTTTGTCATGGCAACGAGACAACCTGTATCAATGCGAAGTTTTTCGCCAGGCTTTAATTCACGTTTGTATACAGTTCCGCCTGCATGCATGAAAGCAAGTCCATCACCTTCAAGTTTTTGCATGATGAAACCTTCACCACCGAAGAAACCAGTTCCTATTTTTTTCGTAAACTCAATGCCGATAGAAACGCCTTTTGCGGCACAAAGAAACGCATCTTTTTGACAAACTACTTTCCCTTGATATTCTGTTAAATCTACAGGAATAATTTTACCCGGATAAGGAGCAGCAAAGGATACGTGACGCTTGCCGTGACCTGTATTTGTAAATACAGTCATGAACATGCTTTCCCCTGTAACGAGACGCTTACCAGCGCCCATTAACTTTCCGAATAAACCTCCAGATGGTCCAGAACCATCACCGAAGATTGTTTCCATTTCGATGTAATCTTCCATCATCATCATTGCGCCAGCTTCTGCAATAACGCTTTCTTCTGGGTCTAACTCAATTTCAACAAACTGCATATCATCGCCGTATAATTTATACTCGATTTCATGTGCTCTCATTTTTTTCACCTCGTATGTAATAGATACTTATATTGTACAGAATTTAATAGGATTAGAATACTTTAGTTTTGTTAATTTTCAAATAAAGTGGGAGTACCCAAAATTGGTTGTCAGCTCTCACCAACCGAGCAGTCCGCAAATAGCGAGATAAAATATGAATATGGAAGTTCAACATTATATTAAAATTATAAAAAAATAATGGAATGAAAGTGTTCTCATTTGACGTTTTGGATATAGCGTGATATAGTGAAGTCACTATTGAGCTACATAATGTGGTACGGAAATAAAGCACGTTGAATTAAAGGCTGTAAGCTTGTTATACATTCATGTCCTTTATATCCACCTTTTCATGTGGATTCATAGTTTCATTTTTATTTAGGAGGTACATGACATGCAAACAGGTAAAGTTAAATGGTTCAACAGCGAAAAAGGTTTCGGTTTCATCGAAGTTGAAGGTGGAGACGATGTATTCGTTCACTTCTCAGCTATCCAAGGTGACGGATTCAAAACTTTAGAAGAAGGTCAAGAAGTTTCTTTCGAAATCGTTGAAGGTAACCGTGGACCACAAGCTGCTAACGTTACAAAAAACTAATTAGCTAGCGATAAAAAGCATTCCGATTTTCGGAATGCTTTTTTTTATTCTTTGGAACTCGACTCATTTGAAGATAATTCGCCCTTAAAGGTACGCTCTTCAAAGTCATCAAGCATTTGCTCATATTCTTCATGTTCTTCCGTAGCGAAAACTTGCGGATTTTTTCCATACATATCTGTACCGATAAAGTTTTCAAAATCCTCTACGTAGCCTACGTTTTCTTCACTATTTACGTACATGCCGTTATAGTTTTTCGAATCTTGTCTTTCTAAATCAGATGGTGTTTCAGATGTTCCGTAATTGGCAACATCTTGCCATGCATCTTCTGCATCATATTCAACAGAACGATCTTCATCATGTTTGTGGAAAGAAGGAGATAACACTTCTTCTTCGACTGGTCGTGTATTCATATTTAACTTACTTGTCGTGTGCTGTATGCATGTTGTAGCAGTCGGCATTGCTTCTAATCTTGCAAATGGAATTTCTTCGCCAGACACTTCGCAAATGCCGTACGTACCCGCTTCTATTTTTTGTAAGGCGTGTTTCGTGTCCTCAAGCTGTTTATGCCAAAGTTCAATAAGCCCGAAGTCTTTTTCACGTTCATATAGCTCTGTTGCCATATCAGCCGGATGGTTATCGTAGCTAGATAATTCTCCAACAGATTCACGTTCAGATGCACGATCTTCATTTTCGTGTGTTTGTATCGTTTGCTCTAGTTCTTGTTTTTGTTTTTCTAAAACGGATTTAAATTGATTTATTTGTTGTGGAGTTAACATAGTCGTCCACCTTCCTACAATTCAGTTTCTTTACATAGTATGAGCGTTGCGAGTAGGAATTATGAGCTGAAATTGGTATATGAAAAAGGAGCCGCATTAGCAGCTCCTTTTAAAGGAAATATCCAAGTAATAATCCGATTCCCATGAGGAGACCGAAGATTGTATTTGTTTTTGCTGTTGCTATCATCGCAGGTACCATTTCCATTGGAATGCTTTTGCCGATAAAGCCTTTCGTCGCTTTAAATGCTTTCGGTGCACTTAAAAATACGATAAGCATCCATGGTGATACAATGCCCACGATAATTAAAGCAATTGTCCAAATGTAGGAAACGATGAACATAGAAGCAAGTACACCGACCGCTCGCTCGCGTCCAACGAGAATGGCTAACGTTTTACGACCGTTTTCTTTATCGCCATCTAAGTCACGGATGTTATTAGCTAGTAAAATGGCACCAATTAAAATGGAGCTTGGAATAGATAGTAAAACGACTTCTGATGTTACAGTTCCAGTTTGAATAAAGAATGAAATCCCGATAATAATGACACCCATAAATAATCCGGCTGTTAACTCTCCAAATGGTGTATAGGCAATTGGAAGTGGACCGCCTGTATAAAGGTAAGCAACGGCCATACAAACAAGACCGATTGCAGCAAGCCACCAGCTAGAATTCATACAAATATAAACACCTAATAGTATTGCGATGCCGAAAAATCCAAATGCTAAGTTAAGCACTGTTTTTGGCTGAATGCCATCGCGAACGATAGCGCCGCCGATACCAACTGAACCTTCGTGATCAAGTCCTCTTTTATAATCAAAGTATTCATTAAACATGTTTGTTGCTGCCTGAATGAGAAGACAAGCAAGAAGCATTATAAGGAAAAGAGGGAGATGTATTTGATTTATACCTCCGACCTGCATTGCATAGGCTGTTCCGATGAAAACAGGAACGAAAGCTGCTGTTAATGTATGGGGACGTAGTAAACTCCACCAAATGCGCCAGCCTGTTTGCTTGCTTGGCTTTGGCGCCGTAGGAGAGGAATTCGTTTCGACGTTCATTTCCATGTTGAATCCTCCTTTGGTCACATATTGTACACAACTAAGTGTAGAAAAAGCATCATTTAGTGTCAACGTTTATTTTCTAGGAAGAGAAGGTGAATTTCTCAGAAATGCTAAACGTTGACAGGCCTTTCGTTTGAGGTGTATCTTAAAATCAAGCGTAATTATGACTATTTTTCGCCCATAGGGGGGAGACAATTGTGATTCAAACGAAACAAAAAGGCTTGCAGGAAGTTCTAAGTGCAGCCATTAAGCATGCAACTGATGAAAAAATATTGGTTAGTTTTGTAAAAAAAATAGACTGGATGGATCCACTTCTGTTTTATGCAGCAGGAAAAAGGATCTCATTCGAAAATAGATGTTATTTTGCAGACCCAGCTCAGCATGTAATATTTGCTGGAATTGGTTCTGTTTTCACTATAGCAACTGCTTCTCACAAACGCTTTCAAACTGCTCGTGACGAGTGGGATAAAGTAAAAGAGAAAGCATTTGTACAAAGAGAAAGATACGAATTTGGAACAGGTCCTCTTTTATTTGGTGGATTTTCATTTGACCAAGAAAAAGAGAAAACAGATTTATGGAAAGAATTTGATGATACGACATTTTCACTACCGGCATTTTTATTAACTGTAAAAAATGAAAAAGCATGGTTAACAATGAATACATTCGTTTCAGCAACAGATTGTGCAGAAACTCTTTATAACGAAATTGTTTCTTTAGAAGAGAAAATTTTTGAGGAGAGTAAATGTGCACTAGAAGGATCGAAATTAACAGTTACTTCTAAAGTAGAAGTGGATCCGAAAGGCTGGATGAAGTCCATTGAGAAAGTGCAAGATGAGATGAAGCAGGGGAACGTGCAGAAGGTTGTATTAGCGAGGGAGCTAAAAGTAGAGATGGATCATCATATTGATTCTGCGCTTGTTTTAGAAGCACTTCGCATTGGGCAACCAGATTGTTACGTATTTTCTTTTGATTATAAAGGAGCATGCTTCTTAGGAGCGACGCCAGAGAGATTAATTCGCAAAGAAGATGAGAAGTTTACTTCAATGTGTCTTGCTGGTTCAACTGGTCATGGTCAATCTATAGAAGAAAGTAAGCGAAATAGTGATGCACTTCTTCATGATGAAAAGAATTTAGCTGAACACGGTTATGTTGTGAACATGATTCGAGGAGTATTAAATGAGCACTGCGAATCCGTTAATATTCCGGAAAGTCCCGGTCTATTAACAACGAAAAACTTAATTCATTTATATACGCCTGTAGAGGCAAAAGGCGACGCGAGTCTTTTAACGATGGTAGAAGAATTACATCCAACACCAGCTCTTGGCGGGACACCTCGTTTGGAAGCGATGAAACTAATTCGTGATGTTGAATTGTTAGACAGAGGATTATATGGTGCACCGATTGGCTGGATAGATGATGAAGGAAATGGTGAATTTGCGGTTGCACTTCGCTGCGGATTATTAAATGGAGAGAAAGCATCCTTATTTGCCGGTTGCGGGATTGTAATTGATTCAGTACCGCAACTTGAATATGAAGAAACAAGTTTGAAGTTTAGACCGATGCTTGGTGCTTTGGAGGAATTAATGAAATGAACAATCATATAGAAGCAT
Source organism: Bacillus cereus group sp. Bc031 (assembly GCF_027716265.1). Classification (NCBI taxonomy): domain Bacteria; kingdom Bacillati; phylum Bacillota; class Bacilli; order Caryophanales; family Bacillaceae; genus Bacillus; species Bacillus cereus group sp. Bc031. The sequence continues at coordinate 44,789 of NZ_JAQFUL010000036.1, read as the reverse complement.
TATCATATTATTTAGGCGCGTTCGTGGATGAACTGACGCGTCTAAATGTATGTGATGTTGTCATTAGTCCAGGCTCACGGTCAACGCCGATTGCTCTACTAATGGAACAACATGAAGGAATGAACACATATTTACATGTAGATGAAAGATCTGCAGGATTTTTTGCGCTCGGTATTGCAAAAGCGAAAAAACGTCCTGTTGCATTATTATGTACGTCAGGAACGGCTGCAGCGAACTACTATCCAGCTGTATGTGAAGCTTTTCATTCGCGAGTGCCGCTTATCGTCTTAACGGCAGATAGACCGCATGAATTAAGAGATGTCGGTGCACCACAAGCGATGAATCAAATTAATTTATACGGCACGTTTGTGAAGCAATTTACAGAGATGGCACTTCCAGAAGCGAATGAGGCGATGTATCATTACGCTCGCATGACAACGCAGCGCACGATAGCAAGCGCGCTTTTAGCACCGCAAGGACCTGTTCATCTTAATTTTCCGGTTCGCGAACCGCTTATCCCGGACTTCTCATTAGAAAGTTTATGGGATAAAGGACGCGGAGAATATACAGGAGTAGTTCAGCGAGGGAACGCGGTGATGCCGAGTGAATATGTAGATTCTCTTGTAGGGCGCCTTTCACATATGGAAAAGGGGCTTATTATTTGTGGGGATGATAGTCATTCAGAAATCGCAATGTTTGCAACGCAACTAGCTGAAAAAACGGGATATCCAATATTAGCGGATCCACTTTCTAACATTCGTAGCGGGCACCACGACAAAACGATGGTAATTGACTGTTACGATACATTTTTACGAAATGAATTGTTAAAAGAAACGTGGAAGCCGGACGTTTTAATTCGCTTCGGTGGTATGCCTGTTTCGAAAGCATTAACGCAATTCATTAAAAAACAGACGAAAGCCGTTCATATCGTTGTTGACGAATCTGGACAATGGAGAGATCCGGCTCTCGTTGCAACAGAAGTTGTCCAAGCGAGTGATATTGCATTTTGCAGTGCACTAATAGAAAAAATGCCAGTTATGAAAAAGAATGATTGGTCCCAAATGTGGCAACATATAAACGAAAAAACGAAGGAAACGCTTCGTGAAATGGAAACATATGATACGGCATTTGAAGGAAGAGTCATTACAGATATTGTCCGCGTATTACCAGAAGGGGCAACGTTATTTGCAAGTAATAGTATGCCAATTCGTGATACAGATTCTTTCTTCTTCACATCGGATAAAGACATTCAAGTAATGGCAAATCGCGGTGTAAATGGGATTGATGGGATCATTTCGACAGCTTTAGGAGCGAGCATGATTTGCGATCCGCTCGTATTAGTGATTGGTGATTTATCATTCTATCACGATTTAAATGGACTACTAGCCGCAAAATTACATGAATTAAACATAACGATTGTCGTTGTAAATAATGACGGTGGCGGTATTTTCTCATTCTTACCACAGTATGAGAAAAAGGAACATTTCGAATCGTTATTTGGAACACCGATTGGCCTTGATTATGAGCATGTTGTCAACATGTACGGTGGTTCATTTAGCCGTGTAAATGGCTGGGAGCAATTCCGAGAAGAAGTACAAAAAGGAACAACGACAGAAGGTTTACACGTTGTGGAAATTTGTACGAACCGTGATGAAAACTTAACGTTGCACCGTACGTTATGGGCAAAAACACAGGGCGTAATTACTACATCGTTGCAAGGTGAATCAAAATGAACGTAACACTGCAAGGTGTATCGTATGAATATGAAGTAGTCGGAAGCGGGGAACCACTTCTACTTCTTCATGGTTTTACGGGAAGCATGGAGACGTGGCGTTCCTTCGTTCCTTCTTGGAGTGAGCAATTTCAAGTCATTTTAGTAGATATTGTAGGACATGGAAAAACGGAAAGTCCTGAAGATATGACGCATTATGATATTCGAAATGCGGCATTGCAAATGAAAGAACTATTAGATTATCTTCATATTGAAAAGGCGCATATACTTGGCTATTCAATGGGCGGTAGACTGGCGATTACGATGGCGTGTCTATATCCAGAATATGTACGCTCTCTTTTATTAGAAAATTGTACAGCTGGGCTTGAAAGTAGAGATGAGCGAAAAGAACGCTGTGAAAAAGATGAGCGACTTGCTCAAAAAATTGAGCGAGAAGGCATCGAAAGTTTTGTATTGATGTGGGAAAGTATTCCGCTGTTTGAAACGCAAAAACGTTTAGCACAAAACGTACAAGAAGCAGTGCGAAAAGAACGACTTGCTAACAATCCAAAAGGGCTCGCAAATAGCTTGCGCGGCATGGGAACAGGGGCTCAGCCTTCATGGTGGAATGAGCTGAAAAACTTAAAAATGCCTGTTCTTTTAATGAACGGTGAGCATGATGAAAAGTTCTTTCGTATATTAAAAAATATCGAAAAATGCGTCTCTGACGCGAAATTTGTCAAAATTGATGGTGCTGGCCATGCAATTCATGTGGAACAACCGGAAAAGTTTGATACAATAGTAAAGGGGTTTCTAAAAACTATGCAGTGATGCTTTTTTCAGTTAAGAATGAAGTTACACTTATAGAGGAAATCAGAAATATACAAGGAGGTAGTTGTAATGGCTATTGAATGGGTAAAAGAAGGCAATTACGAAGATATTATTTATTCAACATACAATGGTATCGCAAAGATTTCGATTAACCGCCCTGAAGTACATAACGCATTCCGTCCTAAAACGGTAATGGAGTTAATCGACGCTTTTGCATATGCTCGTGATGATGCAAATGTTGGCGTTATCATTTTAACAGGTGAAGGTGGACGTGCATTCTGTTCTGGCGGCGACCAAAAAGTTCGCGGTCATGGTGGATATGTAGGTGACGACCAAATCCCTCGTTTAAATGTATTAGACTTACAACGTCTAATTCGCGCAATTCCTAAACCAGTTATCGCAATGGTAGCAGGTTATGCAATCGGTGGTGGGCACGTACTTCATATCGTATGTGACTTAACAATCGCTGCAGACAACGCTGTATTCGGACAAACAGGTCCTAAAGTAGGAAGCTTTGACGGTGGATACGGAGCTGGTTACTTAGCTCGTATGGTAGGTCACAAGAAAGCTCGCGAAATTTGGTACCTATGCCGTCAATATAGTGCACAAGAAGCGCTTGATATGGGCTTAGTAAATACAGTAGTACCATTAGAACAACTTGAAGCAGAAACAGTACAATGGGCAGAAGAAATTTTAGCAAACAGCCCAATGGCACTTCGTTTCCTAAAAGCTGCATTCAACGCAGACACAGACGGTCTAGCTGGTATTCAACAACTAGCTGGAGATGCAACGTTATTGTACTACACAACTGACGAAGCAAAAGAAGGTCGCGACGCGTTCAAAGAAAAACGCCGTCCAGACTTCGGTCAATTCCCTCGTTTCCCGTGATCAAACCAAAAGCGGAAGCAGCTCGTTCAGAATGTGAGGGGGATGGAGCTTCTGACGTAGAGGCGCTTTTTGCCTCGTAGGAAGAAGTGAAGCCACCGAACATTCTAGCTGCTGTAGCTGGATGAGATCAAAAGCGAAAGCGGCTCACTTAGAACACGAGGGCGTTGGAACTCCTGACGTAGAGGCGCTTTTTTCCTCGTAGGAAGGCGTGAAACGACCGACTGTTCTAGCCGCTGTAGCTGGATGTTTTAAAAGCGGAGCCGACTGTTTAGCCCCGTTGGCTAAGGTTCTTTCGCACAGAAAGTGTTTTTTACTTTCTTGTGCGGAAGGTTCTTAGACGGAAGGGGCTAGGAGGCGCAGCTGGATAAGGTCAAACCGGAAACAAAACAACTAAGAGACTTGATGTCATATCAAGTCTCTTTCTTTCATGAAAGGAGAATGAATGATGGAGACGATGCCAAATTGGTTAATGCAACGTGCATTTTTAACACCAGATCGCACTGCAATTGAAATAGAGGAAGAGAAAGTTACTTTTATGCAGCTGCATGAAAAAGTAGTATCTGTTTGTGAACACCTCACACATATAGGAGTGAAGCGTGGGCAAAAGGTGGCTGTTCTGATGAAAAATGGTATGAAGATGATTACAGTTATTCACGCCCTATCGTACGTAGGTGCAGTAGCTGTGCTTTTAAATACGCGTCTTTCAAGAGAAGAGCTACTTTGGCAAATGGATGATGCTGAAGTTATTTGTTTAGTGACAGATCAAGATTTTGAGGCTAAAGATATTCCTGTGTATTCATTCACCGACATAATGAATGGACCAAAAGAGAAAGCCTCTATACAAGAAGAATTCTCTTTAAAAGAAGCGATGACAATTATTTATACGTCAGGGACGACTGGAAAACCGAAAGGCGTTATTTTAACGTACGGCAATCATTGGGCAAGCGCGGTTGGTTCTTCGCTTAATTTAGGACTTCGTGATGATGATTGCTGGTTAGCTTGTATGCCGATGTTCCACGTTGGCGGGCTATCTCTTTTAATGAAAAATATTATGTACGGCATGCGCATTTTACTCGTTCCGAAATATGATGCTGATTTTATTCATAAAGCACTTCAAACGAGAGGTGTAACGATTATTTCTGTCGTTTCTAAAATGTTAACTGATTTATTAGAGCGACTTGGGGCAGAGACATATCCATCTTCTTTACGATGTATGTTACTTGGCGGAGGACCAGCGCCGAAACCGTTATTAGAAACGTGTGTTGATAAAGGGATTCCTGTATATCAAACGTACGGTATGACAGAAACGTCTTCGCAAATTTGTACATTATCCGCAGATTATATGTTAACGAAAGTAGGGTCAGCTGGAAAACCACTATTTCAGTGCCAACTGCGTATTGAAAAAGATGGCGTAGTAGTGCCAGCGTTTACAGAAGGCGAGATCGTAGTAAAAGGACCGAACGTAACAGGTGGTTACTTTAACCGTGAAGATGCGACGCGCGAGACAATTCAAAACGGATGGCTTCATACTGGTGACCTCGGTTATTTAGATGAAGAAGGATTTTTATACGTATTAGATCGCCGCAGTGATTTAATTATTTCTGGCGGAGAGAATATATATCCAGCTCAAATTGAAGAAGTGTTGCTTTCTCATCCGGCGGTAGCGGAAGCTGGTGTTGTCGGTATGACTGATGATAAATGGGGACAAGTACCCGCTGCTTTTATTGTAAAAAGTGGAGAGGTAACAGAAGAAGAAATTCTTCACTTTTGCGAGGAGAAATTAGCGAAATATAAAGTGCCGAAAAAAGCGTGGTTCTTAGAGGAATTACCACGAAATGCTTCGAAAAAATTGTTAAGACGAGAGTTAAGACAATTAGTGGAGGAGATGTAAGTGGAGATAAAAAAAGCGACACTTCATATAACGGAAATGCCACTCGTCATCCCGTTTGCTGCAAGCTACGGAACGTATGAAAAGCGTGAGAGTATCGTCATTGAATTAGAAGATACGGACGGGTACATTGGATTTGGGGAAGTCGTTGCTTTTTCTGAACCGTGGTATACGGAAGAAACAGTGAAGACGGCGCTGCATGTACTGCAAGACTTTTTATTACCGGATTTATTAAAGGCTGAAATTTCTCATCCGAATGAAGTGCCAAGTTTGTTCCAGCATATAAAAAGAAACCGAATGGCAAAGGCCGGAATTGAAGGGGCTGTTTGGGATTTATATGCGAAGCGTCAAAAGAAATCATTAGCGACATTGCTTGGCGGAACGAAAGCTGAAATTGAAGTTGGTGTTGTAATTGGGCTTAATACGATTCCGGTTATGTTAAAACAAATCGAGAAGTACGCGGAAGAAGGATACGAGCGTTTTAAAGTGAAAATAAAGCCAGAGCATGATTATGAGTTATTGAAAGAAATTCGTAAAGAGTTTCCGCATATCCCGTTAATGGCTGATGCGAATTCAGCGTATACATTAGCGGATACGGAGAGTCTGAAACGACTAGATGAATTCCAATTGATGATGATTGAGCAACCGCTAGCGGATTACGATTTTCTTGATCATGCACAGTTGCAAAAGAAAATAGAAACGCCAATTTGTTTGGACGAAAGTATCCATAGTTTAGAAGATGCGCGTGTTGCGATTACACTTGGCAGTTGTCAAATCGTTAACATTAAACCAGGGCGAGTGGGCGGATTAACAGAATCAATCCAAATCCATAATTATTGTATGGAGCATAACATACCAGTTTGGTGCGGCGGTATGGTAGAGATGGGGATTTCAAGAGCACAAAATGTTGCGCTTGCCTCATTGCCGAACTTTACGATTCCAGGCGATATATCCGCTTCTAGCAGACATTGGGAGAAGGATATTATTTCGCCGGAAGTGATGCTTGAGGGCGGAAAAGTGATGGTGCCGCAAAGTGTTGATACTGAGTATGAGGTAGATCGCGGGAGACTGGCGGAAATCACGAAGCAGCGGATTGTGTTTGAGCGGTAGGTTGAGTCTTTAAAATAGTGGGCGAATTTCGTCGTTAATTGTCGGTAAGTCGATATTCCTTGTCGAAACGTCGATATATTAAAAAAATCGTCGATATAATTCAAGTTGTGTTCGATATATTTGGAAAATCGTCGATATAATTTCATTTACTAAGGTTACTCCCGCGAGTAGCCTTTTCTTATTGTACAAATTGGATAGACTAGTTTACAATCGAGCGTATAAAGGGGGAGTAAAATGAAGCGCATTTCCATTTTAATAGCGGATGATGAGGCAGAAATTGCTGATTTAATTGAGATACATTTAGAAAAAGAAGGGTACCACGTCGTGAAAGCAGCTGATGGAGAAGAGGCAATTCATATTATTGAAACGCAGCCAATCGATTTAGTGGTTTTAGATATTATGATGCCGAAAATGGATGGGTATGAAGTGACGCGTCAAATTCGCGCGAAGCATCATATGCCAATCATTTTCTTAAGTGCGAAAACGTCTGATTTTGATAAGGTGACAGGTCTTGTGCTAGGTGCAGATGATTATATGACGAAACCTTTTACACCAATTGAATTAGTTGCACGTGTAAATGCACAATTACGTAGGTTTCTTACGTTAAATCAGCCGAAAGTAGCGGAGAATAAATCTGCTTTAGCGATAGGCGGAGTTGTGATTGATCCTGAGCGAAGAACAGTAAATGTGTACGGAGAACAAGTTGAATTAACACCGAAAGAGTTTGATATTTTATATTTATTAGCGAGTCACCCGAAGAAAGTATACAATGTGGAAAATATTTTTCAGCAAGTATGGGCAGATGATTATTATGAAGGCGGAAATACAGTTATGGTACATATTCGTACGTTGCGGAAAAAACTTGGGGAAGATAAAAGAAAAGATAAGCTAATAAAAACAGTGTGGGGAGTAGGGTATACTTTCAATGGATAACATGATGAAAAGCTTTCGATTTAAAATGATTGCCTTATTTGCGTTAAGTATGGTGCTCGCTGCAACTGTAACTTATATAATTTATAAAGGATTGCAGTTGTATTATAAAACGATGGTTCGCTATGAAGAGCCTTTAGCACAATTTAGGTCAATCGTAAGGGAATTTGGAGACATTAACTTCTTTTTAATTTTCTTTATCCCGTTATCTATTATCTTTTTCTTCTTTTTGACAAAACCGTATTTAAAGTATTTTAGTGAGATTTCTAACGGAATTCATCATCTTGCGAACGGTAACTTTACGAATAGAGTTCAAGTTTCATCAAATGATGAATTTGGAGACATCGCGCGTGAAATAAATGTTGCGAGTGAAAAGTTAAAAGAAGCGGTGGAAAGAGGAGACTTTGCTGAGAGTAGTAAAGATCAGCTCGTTGTAAATTTAGCTCATGATTTAAGAACGCCGTTAACATCTGTTTTAGGTTATTTAGATTTAATTCTTAAAGATGAAAATTTAACAAAAGAACAAATTAAACATTTCTCCACAATTGCATATACGAAATCGCAAAGGCTCGAAAGTTTAATTGATGAGTTATTTGAAATTACACGTATGAATTATGGCATGCTAAAGCTGGATAAAAAGTCGATTGATATAAGTGAGCTGCTTATACAGCTAGATGAGGAATTGTATCCGTTATTAGAAAAACATCATTTAGAAGCTAGATTGAATGTTGATCCTCATTTGCCGATTAACGGTGATGGGAAATTGTTAGCTAGAGTATTTGAAAACTTGTTAACAAATGCTGTTCGTTACGGATATGATGGGCAATTTGTTGATTTGAATGGGTATATCGATAATGAAGAAGTTGTCGTACAAGTTATGAATTACGGAGATAGCATTCCAGAAGAGGACCTACCGTATCTTTTTGATATGTTTTATACAGGTGATAAATCGAGGTCAGAAAACCGTGGCGGGACAGGCCTTGGGCTATTTATTGCGAAAAATATTGTTGAACAGCATAACGGGACGATTTCTGCTGAAAGTAATATAGTTAGAACAATGTTTGAAGTGCGATTGCCAAAAGCCGAGAACGTTACAATTTAATAAAAATTTAAACTTTACCCCACTTTTTATTTTAATAGTTTTTTCTATTCTATACGTAAGTTATGTTAAGGAGGAACTAGAAATGAAAAAGTGGGTATTTATTTCTCTTTTTATCGCATGCACAATCTGTGTAGGCTTATATATATCACCGTTATTTCAAAAAGAAATTGATGTGAAAATCGGCGAGGAAAATAGCGCAATAAAGAATGCAAATATGGAAAAGGTAGAGATTACAAAAGAAGAAATTTATAAAGGGAATCTATTATTAGTTAACAAAGATTATCCACTAAAAAAAGATAGCATTAGGTCTGATATTATAAATGTAAATCATAATAGTGAGTTAGTGAGAGGCTACGTAATATTTGATAGAAACCTTCGTTTATCAAAAAATGTTGTAAAAAAGTTTTTGAACGTTGTCGATGCGGCTGGAAAAGATGGCGTACAACATTTCTTAATGAATAGCGGCTATCGAGATTTCCAAGAGCAAAGACAGCTATATGAAAAAATGGGATCTGATTATGCACTCCCAGCAGGATATAGTGAACATAATTTAGGGTTATCACTGGACGTTGGTTCAACGCAAAAGAAAATGGAAAAAGCGCCTGAAGGAAAATGGATTGAAGAGAACGTATGGAAGCACGGATTTGTTTTACGCTATCCGAAAAATAAAAGTAACATTACAGGCATTCAATATGAGCCATGGCACATCCGTTATGTTGGTCTACCTCATAGTGCAATTATGCAAAAAAAGAAAATTACATTAGAGGAATACTTAGACTTCTTAAAAGAACAAAAAGAAATCACAACCGATGTGGAAGGTAAGCAATATACGGTTTCTTATTATAAAGTTTCCGGGAATAGGAAAGTGAATGTTCCGGTGAATAAGCAGTATGAAATTTCGGGAAACAATATGGACGGGGTTATTGTGACGGTTCAGGAATAGATAATCTTGATTCTCCCATAATAGTGCTCTATCGTGGGAGAATCAAAATAGAGGAACAAGTACATTCCTAAATAATAGAAGAAGTAACCTTTATATGACGAGGATTGTAATTCGTACATTTTCAATGACGTTTATTCAGAGTAAAAAAAATCGGAGCTTCATCAACATTTTTCAGCCATATATACTCCTGACTATGGAAGCTATCCTTCATCCAGACATCGCCTTTATATACATTTGTTTTCTTGCGAAGCCAAGTAAGATAAGGTCCAATAACTTGAGGGTCTTCATCACGTTCATTCTGTTTTGGGAATGAGATTTGTCGCAGTTCTTCTGTTTTTATATTGATCATATAAAGTGTTGTAAACATCGTCGGAACAGGACCTTCTTTCCATGCCTTGTTTTCTTTTGCGCGAGCCACAACGACTTTGTTTGGTGAAAGCCATTCTAAATCAAGGTCTACATAACCTATAGGTGTGTATTCCTTTTGTTGTTTTGCTGTTACCATTTCTGCAATTGTGAGTTTTTTATTTTCTACAAAAAACCTTCCTTCTCCTGAAATATAGGCCAGTTGATTGGCTGATGGAGCCCACTTCATCCAGTCTTTGAACCATAGCATGTTACCAAGCGTTCGAAAGTGTGTCCCTTTTGATGAGATAACACGTAATGTATTACTATCCATTGCCAAGGAGGCAGTAGGACTGGCCAAAAAACTAAGCCACTTTCTATCAGAACTCCACTTGAAATAGTTAGTATGCACCGCAAATAAATCAGTTTCATTTGTTTGAATCGTATAAAAAGGCTTTATTTTATCTTTAGCAAGATTTGCATCGACTGGAATTTTATAAAGTGGAACCTTGCCCCATCCAGTCGGACGCAAGCAGGATTGTGAGGAAACAATAAATTCCTTTCCATTTGGGAACCATTCGAAATCACTAACCCCAAGTGTTACATTTTCAAAACCGTGCGGGCGACCATTTTTTATTTTTGTAACGTTTAATAAACCTTGATCAGTGTAAGCCAATTGATTTTTGTTTGGCGACCACTTAAAGTCAGATGTTACGACTCTTACATAAGGCTGATAGTTTATTTTCTCCTTCGTATCATAGATGAATAGGTTAGATTTTTTACCCGTTTCATCACTATCAATATAACCAATAAACCTACCATCATAAGACCATTTTGGAGAATACACATATCGATTCTTTGTGATTTGTATTTCTTGATTTCCTTTCTTTATCCATAGCTGATGATCCCGGATAAATGCAGCCGTGAGTGATGGAGGGGCTGCGCTAATCGTTGTTGGTACATACAAAGTGACTAAGGTTATAAATAATAAAATTCGAAATCCCAAGAATATCCCTCCTACTTATAGGTTGTCCGAATATGTAATGAAAACTCTCATTTTAAAAGTAGAGAAGAAAGTAATATAAAATTAAACATTATAACGTTATATTTACTTCTCCCTTTTTTTGTGTTACGCTAAACGTGTGAAAGATATATAAAATGAAATTTTAATGTAAGCGTATTCTTATGGCTTCTTATAGAAAAGGGTGAAGTACAATGACAGAACGATTCGTACTACGTAATGTGAAACGTGTGAACGGGGAAGAGATTGACATTGTAATTGAAAATAATAAAATCGCACAGGTGACGAAAGCAGGTGCTGGCGAGGGTGGAAAGGTTCGTGATTACTCGGGTACTTACGTATCGAGTGGCTGGATTGATTTGCACGTTCATGCTTTTCCAGAGTTTGATCCGTATGGCGATGAGGTGGATGAAATTGGTGTTAAACAAGGGGTAACGACAATTGTTGATGCGGGTAGCTGCGGAGCTGATCGCATTGCAGATTTAGTAAAAAGTAGAGAGCAGGCGAAAACGAATTTATTTGCCTTTTTAAATATTTCTCGCATCGGTTTGAAACGAATTGATGAATTATCCAATATGGAATGGATCGATAAAGAGAAAGTAATAGAAGCAGTAGAAAAGTATAAAGATGTAATCGTTGGGTTAAAGGCGAGAATGAGTAAAAGCGTCGTTTGTGATAGTGGAATTGAACCGCTGCATGTAGCGCGCTCTTTATCACGTGAAACATCATTACCGATTATGGTACATATCGGTTCAGCGCCTCCTCGCATTGAGGAAGTTGTACCTCTTTTAGAAAAAGATGATGTTATTACACATTACTTAAACGGGAAAGAAAATAATTTGTTTGATGAAGAAGGTAAACCGCTACCTGTGTTACTAGAAGCAGTGAATCGCGGCGTTCATTTAGATGTTGGGCATGGTAATGCTAGTTTTTCTTTTAAAGTAGCAGAGGCAGCAAAGCGTCACGATATTGCCTTTAATACAATTAGTACAGATATTTACCGGAAGAATCGCGTGCACGGTCCAGTGTATAGTATGGCTCATGTTCTTTCGAAATTCCTTTACTTAGGTTATCCGCTAGAAGAAGTGATTGATGCGGTGACGAAACATGCGGCAGAATGGCTTAAGAAACCTGAGCTTGGCCGTATTCAAGAAGGGGATATTGCAAATTTAACTTTATTTACGGTGAAAGATGAGAAGATTACGTTAATAGATTCAGAAGGGGATCAGCGTATTGCTGAAAGAAGAATTGATACGAAAGGGGTTGTAGTCAATGGGTTATTCATTGAATGCTAAGTACGGATTAAAAAGAGTAATAAATGCGAGCGGTAGAATGAGTATTTTAGGTGTATCCGCTCCGACAGATACAGTTATGGATGCAATGAAACATGGGGGACAAAATTATGTGGAAATTGCTGATTTAGTAGATAAAGCAGGAGATCATATTGCGAGAATTCTAGATGCAGAGGCAGCGGTTGTTGTGAATTCAGCATCGAGCGGAATTGCGCTTTCTATCGCAGCAATTGTGACAGAAGGAAATCGCCGTAAAAGTGAAAGACTTCATCAAGAGGTCATCGCGAAAAACGAAGTGATTATGTTAAAAGGTCATAACGTTCAATACGGTGCTCCTGTTGAAACGATGATTTACTTAGGCGGAGGAAAACTTGTAGAAGTTGGCTACGCAAATGAAGGGAAAGCAGAGCATATTGAAGATGCAATTGGTGAAAATACAGCAGCAATTCTTTATGTAAAATCACATCATGCCGTGCAAAAAAATATGATTTCTGTTGAAGAAGCATGGGAAGTTGCGCAGCGAAATAATGTACCACTTATCGTCGATGCGGCAGCTGAAGAAGATATTCAAAAATATGTGAAGTATTCAGACCTTGCCATTTATAGCGGTTCAAAAGCAATTGAAGGGCCTACTTCTGGTATTGTTGGCGGGAAACGAAAATATATTGAGTGGCTGAAAGTGCAATTACATTGCATCGGAAGAAGTATGAAAGTTGGGAAAGAAACAACATTTGGCTTACTTCAAGCGCTTGATGAGTACGGAGTAAAAGAAGAGAAGAGTGAGCAAGAAAAAGAGTTGTTACAAGTACTTATGCCGCTAAAAGAATTAAACGGTGTAAATGTAACGATCGTTCAAGATGAAGCGGGAAGAGCAATCTTTAGAGCCCGTATTCATATTAACGAAAAAGAGTTAAATAAATCGGCAAAAGACGTTGTGACAGCATTACGCGAAGGGGAAATCGCGATTTATACACGTGATTACGGAGTAAGACAAGGATTCTTTGATATTGATCCACGTCCACTTCAAGGTGATGACATACATGTGATTGAAGAAAAATTGAGAGAAATTGTAGGGGGAAACTAAAATGACAAACATTCAAAAACGTTTTTATAAAGGCCGCGTAGCATTAAATGTATTAGCGAACAATATCGAAAATGCGAAAGATATTTTTGAAGCAGCAGAAGGTTATGTAGTAGTGGGAGTGTTATCAAAAGACTATCCAACAGTAGAAGAAGCAGTTACAGCGATGAAAGCATACGGAAAAGAAATTGATGATGCTGTATCGATTGGACTAGGAGCAGGAGATAATCGCCAAGCAGCAGTTGTAGCTGAAATTGCGAAGCATTATCCTGGTAGCCATATTAACCAAGTGTTCCCTTCAGTTGGAGCGACACGTGCAAATCTTGGCGGAAAAGATAGCTGGATTAATAGTTTAGTATCGCCAACAGGAAAAGTAGGGTACGTAAATATTTCTACTGGTCCAATTAGTGCAGCTGGAGAAGAAAAAGCAATCGTTCCAATTAAAACAGCGATCGCACTTGTACGTGATATGGGCGGAAATTCATTGAAATACTTCCCGATGAAAGGGCTAGCTCATGAAGAAGAATATCGCGCAGTTGCGAAAGCTTGTGCGGAAGAAGGATTCGCATTAGAGCCAACGGGCGGAATCGATAAAGAAAACTTTGAAACAATTTTACGTATTGCGCTTGAAGCAAATGTAGAGCAAGTGATCCCGCATGTGTACTCTTCTATTATTGATAAAGAAACTGGCAATACGAAAGTAGAAGATGTTCGTGAATTATTAGCAGTCGTGAAGAAGTTAGTTGATCAATATGCGTAAGAAAATTGCAGCATTCGGTGAAGTAATGATGCGCCTGCAAGTACCAGGATATGAATTGTTATCGCAAGCTAATACATTAAAATACTCATTTTCTGGTACAGGTGTGAACGTTGCTGCAGCACTTTCTCATCTCGGGCATGAAGGGCTTCTTATTTCTACTTTACCGGAAAACTCGGTTGGAGATGCTGCATTATCTTACATTCAAAAATTAGGCGTGCAAACCTCGCTTGTTTCAAGAGGCGGTAAATATGTCGGCATCTACTTTTTAGAAAATGGATTTGGCGCACGTGCAAGCCGCGTTACATATTCGAATCGATTAGAAAGTAGCTTTAATACGGCATGTGAAGAAATGTATCAATTTGAAGAAGTCGCGAAGGAAATTGATATCGTTCATTTTTGCGGGATTACACTTGCGATGAATGATACTGTGCGCCATCATATGAAATCTTTAGCGAAAGCAGTTAAACAAAACGGAGGCACTGTCGTTTTTGATTGCAATTATCGTCCATCACTTTGGGGAAAAGATGGGTACGAGCAGGCGAAACCACATTATGAAGAAATGTTAGGGCTAGCTGATATTGTAATGATGAACGAAAAAGATGCAATGTTTGTTTTAGGAATGAAAACAGAAGAAACGGAGCGAGAGGCGCAACTTGTTGATCTTATTCCAAAGGTAGCTGAAAGGTATAGTATCGCTACAATCGCTGGTACACATCGCTCTATTAATAGCGATAATACACACTCGCTTCGGGGATTTATATGTAAAGACGGTGCGTTCACTTTTGCAAAAACACTTACGTTTTCTGTATATGATAGAATAGGTGCTGGAGATGCTTATACGAGCGGGATTATTCATGGCGAGATAGAAGAGTTTGCACCAGAGAAAGCTGTTTCATTTGCGTCAGCAGCTGGAATGCTTGCACATACAATCGTCGGTGATACGCCAATGTCATCAGAGAAGGATATACTTCGGGCAATGATGGCATCAGTAGGTGATGTAGAAAGGTAGTGGGTGTAACGGTGAACGTAACGAGGAAAAAAGGACCATTATATTTACAAATAAAAAACATTATTCGTGATCGAATATTGCATGGTGTATATGCGATTCATACAAATATTCCTTCCGAACCACAGTTAGAAGAAGAGTTCAAAGTAAGTAAAATTACAGTACGAAATGCGATTAAAGAACTCGCTCAAGAAGGATATTTGGAAAAGAAAAGCGGTAAAGGAACGAAAGTTATCCGTAACACTTCTGCGACAAAACTGTCAAAGGGTAAGAAATTTACTGAAGTGTTAGTGGAAGAAGGATATAAAGTACAGAAAAAATTGCTAAAAGCAGAAATTGTTCAGAATGAAGAAGGAACAGTGCCATTTCGATTATTCGGTAAAGAGAGTTTTCGTATTGAACGTTTATATACGTTAAATGATGCACCGTACATTCATTATACGCACTATTTTTCAGCGAAAATGGCAAGTACAGATTTATCGGACTTTGACTTGCAATCGCTTTATGATTTAGTTGAAGACCGAGGCATTCATTTAGAAAACTTCAGAGATGAATTCGCTGTTGGACTTGCGCCTAGTTTCGTTGCAGAAGCGTTAGGTGAAAAAGAGGGCACAGCGTTATTAAAACGAATGCGCTATTCTTACGATGAAGTTGGCGAAGTAATTGAATATAGCGAAGGCTACTACAATACAGAAATGCAGCATTATGTAGTGAATTATGACGTATAAAAAAGAGGGGATGTTCCCTCTTTTTTTATAAAGCAAGGGGAATGAAAAATGGATATATACTTATTAATCGTCACGTTACTTGCAATTGCGATTGTTATTTTAGGGGTATCATGGTGGAAGTGGCATGCATTTATTAGTTTAACAGTTGCGAGTTTATTTTTAGCGATTATGTCTGGATTGAAT
Source organism: Bacillus cereus group sp. Bc031 (assembly GCF_027716265.1). NCBI lineage: Bacteria > Bacillati > Bacillota > Bacilli > Caryophanales > Bacillaceae > Bacillus > Bacillus cereus group sp. Bc031. The sequence goes on along the minus strand of NZ_JAQFUL010000036.1, from coordinate 28,970 downwards.
TTAACGAAAATAGTGACTGCCTATGAATCTGGTGTTGGTAGTGTACTAGGGCATTTAGTTGGTATTTTAGCTCTCGGTACAATTTTAGGAAAAATGATGTCCGATTCAGGGGCCGGCATGCAAGTGGCAGATTTCTTTATTCGATTTTTCGGCGTAAAAAAATTACCTTGGGCTATGTTATTTGCAGGGTTTGTTATAGGGATTCCCGTCTTTTTTGAAGTAGGGATTGTCATTTTATTACCACTTGTTATTTCAATTCGAAAAACAACGAAGCAAAACATATTATTAATTGCTTTACCTGTTATTGCGGGGCTATCTATTGTTCACGGTCTCGTGCCACCACATCCAGGGGCGATGACAGCAATCGGTATTTATAACGCGAACTTAGGAAAGGTACTTTTATATTCATTACTTATCGCGTTACCAGCAGCCATTATCGCAGGACCGATATTTGCAAAGTGGGTACATAAAAGGGTTATACCTGAAAATGAGCCAGAGCTTATTCGAGTTACGACTGTCTCAACTGACTTACCGAGTCGTAAAGTTTCATTCTTTATTATTTTATTACCAGTTGTATTGATGATTTTATCGGTCGTTGCACCATATATTTCATTACCGAAAAAGATAACTGATTTTTTTGTATTTATTGGAAGTCCAGTAATTGCTTTACTTATTTCATGTTTCGCAGCATTTTATTTACTTGGAATAAGACAAGGAATTAATAAAAAGATGATTAAAAAATTAACGGACGAAAGTTTATTACCGGTCGGTTCCATTATTTTAATTATCGGTGCAGGCGGTGGATTTAAACAAATATTAATTGAAAGCGGCGTTGGAACGGCGATCGCGCAAATGGCAGAACATATATCGTTATCACCAATCGTATTAGCTTTTATGGTAGCTGGATTAATTCGAATTGCAACAGGTTCAGCGACAGTAGCATTAACGACAGCAGCAGGGATTGTTTCACCAGTTATTCAGCACATGTCTGGTGTGAATTTAGAATTGCTCGTTATAGCAACCGGAGCAGGCTCATTAATGTTTTCTCACGTAAATGATGCAGGATTCTGGCTTGTAAAAGAGTATTTAGGTTTGACGGTGAAGGAAACGTTTAAAACGTGGACGGTACTCGAGACATTGTTATCATTTATTGCATTTGGTTTTGCGCTTTTATTGAATATGTTTCTTTAGGAGATACCTTAACAGGTATCTTTTTTTTGATAAAGCCCATTTCTAAAAACAAGCCCGTTTTTAAGCAAGCCAAGCTTCCTATTCGCCCTGAAAACATAATATAAATGGAATACCCTCATTTAGAGCAAGGTGAACTTGTTATGAATGATACTAAAGGAGGAATAGAGTAATGAGCGAAAAGTGTGAACACAGACATGATGATTGTAACCGCAGACATGGGTGCGGAGGCGGTTTTGCGCTTCTAATCGTATTGTTTATTTTATTAATTATCATCGGTGCTAGCTGCTTCGGTGGCGGAGGCGGTTGTGGTTATGGCGGTTACGGCGGCTACGGATATGGTGGCTACGGCGGATATTGCTGCTAATTAAAAACTATTGAAAATGGCCTTGTGCAATACGCACAAGGCCATTTTATTCATATTTTTATGTGTTGTGATAATTTATTAATGTACAGAGATCGGATTAAGAAGAAAATAATCTCGATAATCCCAAAGAAAGTGAGTACAATTAATAGCTCTTTTAGTAAAGAAAAAGCGAGCATGCTTTGTAAAAACTTAACCGCAAATAATGTATGAACACCAGCAACAATGTAAGGGACGAAAAATAAAATTCCTAATTGAATCGTTGCGGAGCGAAACATTTCTGACTCAGTTAATCCAAGCTTTGTAATCGTAATATATTTTTGTTTTTCATTCGTTAAGTCGTTATACATACGGAAGTATAAAACACTAGCTGCACCGATAAAGAAAATAAAGCTGAGAAATGCCCAAATAAAGAATTGAGCAACTGCATTTCCTTTACTATGAACCAGTTCATCCGTAGCTGTATAAATATGAAATGGTTTAATGAAATCTTCTTCACCCTTATGTGCTTCATACAAAGCTTCTTCATCATGATTTAAGCTTTTTAATATATTTTTTGTTGGGACAATTGCATTTTCCCAATTCTCCACGAAGTAGTTATAAACTGTAATTGTTTCAATATGAGGAACCATATTTTCAATTACTTCATCTCGCATCACTATTAAGTGAGGTAATGCAAAGGGGGGCTCAATTCCTCTATTAATAAAACCTTTAATTTGAAATTCCTTTTTATTAGAGCCAAGTGTAATCGTGCCCTGCTTCGCAAATGGGTTAGATACGAGATTTAATAACGCTGGTGAATAGCGAGAAATATTATAAACTTGTGAAGATTCGAGAGTGATTTCTGGCCTGTTTAATTGCTTTGCTATTGCGTTATAATCACTCATTTTCATAATGGCAATTGATTCTTTTGAAGCTGTATCTTTTAAAACGGTAAATTTATATTTGTCATATTGAAAATTAGCATTTGTAAGTTCAATTTCAATCGTAGTAATATGCTTTTGTTCAAATACATTAATACCTTCTGATGTATAGGTGAATGGTATAGGATATCGTTCTAGTATGGGTGCTTTCGTATGATTGTTTGCAGCAAATAACCCGATAATAATCGTAAATGCAAGTGCAGATAGCATAGAAACGATAAAGAGTACATTAATATTACTGCGGGTACGAGAAACTAAATCTGAAATCCATAACATATTTATTTGTTTCAAATAAAACTTTCTTCGTTTCTTTAAAATATAGATAAAGAGAAGAAATGTTTGTGAAAAAAATAAATACGTCCCAATTACTACAAGCGGTAAAATAGATAACATAATTAAGAATACAGATCCATTTTGGGCATTTTTTTCTGTTATGTAGCCTTGCGGATAACCGGCAATATAATAACATAGTCCTAGACAAGTTAAAGCAAATAGTGAAATGAGTATAGATGGTCTTTTTTCGCTCTTCTCTTTGTTAACTCCCTTAATAAGCTGCGTTGTTTTTCGAGTACGAATAAACATTGGTGTAAACGTAGATACGATGAAAAATAAAATAATAAAAGTTACGGTTGTAACGATAATAGCTTCTGTTGGCCAATATAAATAGAGGCCTTTTGCACTTGTTAATTTAGAAGTAACGAGTAAGAAAAAGTTAGAGAAAACAAGACCGCCTTGAATACCTGCAAAGATAGCAAGCATTCCAATAATCATATTTTCAGTAAACAAAAGACGTTTTAATTGTTTTTGAGATATACCGAGAACAGTTAAAACGCCAAATTGCTGCTTCCGTACATTTAAAAATGTTCCAATTGAATATAAGAGAAAGAAGAACGAGAACATAACGATAACCAACTGCGCTGTACTAGCTAAGTTCATTAGAGGATCACGTTCTTGGAAACTTTGTACACTTTGTAACCGCGGATGATATGCATATACAGTAAATGAAAAGAAAACCATGATAGAAAACGCACTACTTACAAAGTAGGCGAAATATGCTTTTGAATTACGGGAGACATTTTTAAATGCGAATTGCCAAAATGTCATCCACGTCTTCCTCCTAGTAATGCTAAAACATCTAATATTTCTTGATAAAATTTCTCACGGTACAATCCGCGGTGTAGTTCATTGTAAAGTTCGCCATCTTTAATAAAAATGACGCGGTTACAATAACTTGCTGCGAATGGATCGTGCGTAACCATTAAAATTGTTGCATCTTCTTCTTTGTTCAATTTCGTAAATAGTTCCATCACGTCAATTGCCGCTTTTGAATCTAAATTTCCTGTCGGTTCATCGGCAAGTAAAAGTGAAGGATGATGAATAACAGCACGTGCTACTGCGGTACGCTGTGCTTGTCCTCCTGACACTTCAAAGATACGCTTGTCTAAAATATGATCAATTCCAAGTTTCTTTGAAATGTTATCAAGCTTTTCATCCATTTCTTTTAAAGGAACATTATCTAATGTTAAAGGTAGTACGATATTTTCACCGATTGTTAGTGTATCTAGTAGGTTAAAATTTTGGAAAACAAATCCTAGCTCTTGGCGGCGGAAAATAGCTAACTTCTCTCTACGAAATGTGTGCGGTTTTTTTCCATTAATCACGACATCACCAGCAGTCGGAGAATCAATGGTAGAAATAACGTTTAAAAATGTAGATTTACCGCTACCAGATGGTCCCATAATCGCAACGAATTCACCTTTATCTACATGTAAATTTATATTTTTTAAAGCAGTATGAGGGACCTTTCCTTCATACACTTTTGAGACATTTTTAATGTGTAACACTTCTTCCATAATAATCACCTTTCTATCCTTTAAAACTTAATATGGTGTGATAATTTTTGCATATAGAAGGAACGAATTAAAAGGAAAAATAAAATTTCAACTGTTCCAAAAATCATCAGTACGACTGTAATCTCAGCGAAGAACGAGAGATGTAAAACTTCTTGCAGCATCTTTGTCGCAAACATCGTATGAATTGATGCCATAATGTACGGGACAAAGAATAGAATCGCAAGTTGAATTGTAGCAGATCGTTTCATTTCGGCTTCTGTTAAACCAATTTTTGTAATCGTTACATACTTTTCTTGTTCATTTGTTAAATCTGTATGCATCCTGAAGTAAAGAACACTGCCAGCACCAATAAAGAAAATAACACCTAAGAAAGTACCAATTAAGAAGAACGAAGCGACATTTTGTTTTGTTGTGTATAGAGAATCGCTCGCTTCACTTGCATGGAAAGGCGGGTGTTCTGCTTGAATGTTGTTCCCGTCGGTATTAATTTTGTCTATGAATACCGCGCCGATGTTATTAGCTTTTTCCCAGTCCTTAACTTTAAAGCTATATACACTCATCTGTTTTGAAACAGTGGATAATGCTTCTACATTTTCATCAGATAGTATGAGCAATTGGTATATTAAGCGATTTGGGAATGGATTATAACTTTTATATTCTTTCACTTGTAGTTGTAAATTGTTTTGCGTAAGTGTAAGAGTATTTTTCTTGTCTTTATTGTGAAGCGTTCCAATAACTTGATCATCTAAGTCTTTCATAAGAATATAAGATTCATTCTTATTTACCGTGAGTGTCTCCCAATTTAAAGCTTTAGCAAGTACATTATAGTCACTTTGCTTAATGGCATAATAGAGCTGCGTGTTATTTTCAGCTGAAGATACTTCATATATATCCGTTTTAAATTTTGTATAAGTAAAGTGCTCTTCATTAAATTTTTGTTCTAACCAGTTTAAATGTTCATCCGCCAACGTATTTTCAGTATGTGATAAATATGTAAAAGGAAAAGGGTTTTCTCTTACTGTATCGAACTTCATAAATTTACCAAATCCATATAAGAATGTAATCATAGTAAAAGCAAGTGTTGATAGCATCGCTACAATAAAGAGCATGTTAATGTTTGTCCGAATGCGCGCTGCTAAATCAGAAATCCAAAGCATATTAATTCGCTTCATATAAAATGTTCTTCGCGTTTTTAATATACGAATGAGTAAAAAACTAATTTGTGAAAAGAAAAAGTATGTTCCAGCTGTAACAAGTGACGGAATGAGAAATATACTGGTGGTGGCGTACAAAAGCCCAACTACGTCGCCAAGCGACATGAAATATAGCGGATTGGCTGCTAGCACGTATCCAGATATTAAACATATCGCACCAAATAGAGAGATGAGCACAGATGCTTTTCTTTCTTTTTGTTTTGTTCCTTCTTTTAAAAGACGTACAGCCTTTCTCGTCCGAATTAGCATCGGCGTAAACGATGAGACGAGAATGAAGAGTCCTAGAAAAATGATCATAGTTAAAATAATGGCAGCTGTTGGCCAATATAAATATAAACCAGGAACATGTGTAATCTTGACGGTAACTAATAAAAAGAACTGCGAGAAAACAAGTCCAAGTTGAATGCCGAAAAAGATGGAAAGAACACCAATTAGCATGTTTTCTAGAAATACGAGTCTCTTTAATTGTTTTTGGGATATGCCAAGTACTGTTAAAATCCCAAATTGCTTTTTTCGCACTTTTAAGAAAGTACCGATTGAATATAGTAAAAAGAAAAATGAAAAGAATACGATGACAATTTCTGAAATTGTCATTAATATGTTCAGAGCAGCATTCACGCCTGTCATATGCAATTTAGGATGAAATAAATAAACTGCAAACGAGAAAAAAATTGCAATGGAAAATGCACTGCTTACAAAATAGGCGAAATAAGCTCTGGCGTTCCTTGTGACGTTTTTAAATGCAAACTGCCAAAATGTCATTCACCTAAACCTCCTAATATAATGGGCATGAAAAAGGAGGGAAGAGATCCCACCTTTTTCATGTAATAACCTTTTTAATGTGTATCAGTATATTGTGATAACTTCTGCATATAAAGTGAGCGAATGAATAAGAAAAATACAATTTCAACGAATCCAAAAATAATAAGAACGGCTGAAACTTCTTTGAACAAAGATAAGCCAATTACATCTTGTAGCATTTTGTTGCGAACATTGTATGAATGGATGCCATAATGTACGGAACGAAAAATAAAATACTAAGTTGTATGGTTGCAGATCGTTTCATCTCTGCACCTGTTACACCGATTTTAGAAATCGTTATATATTTCTCTTGTTCGTTCGTCAAATCTGTATACATTCTAAAGTAAAGAACGCTACCGGCTCCAATGAAGAAAATAACTCCTAAAAATGTTCCAATTAGGAAGTATGCAGCACTACCAGATGTTATTCTGTATAACGATCCTGCTGATTCAAATAGTCGAATAAGAGTCCCTTCATATTGGGAGTTGTTGCGATCTTTTTGCACTTTTTCTATAAAAGTATCAGCAATTTCATATGTCTGTTCCCAATTTTGAATTTTATAATTATATGCCGATATATGCTTTACCGAGTTAGGTAAGTTGTTCACAACAATATCAGGCAAAACGATCGTTTGATATGAAAAGTCAGATGGAATTGCATGGATCTGTTCATAGCCTTTTACTTTTAATTTCGTATTTGTACTAGAGAGTGTAATGTAATCTCTTTTATAGCTTTGCTCAAATTCATTGAATATAGTGATATAAGACGTCCCCGTTAAAACATATGCCTCGTTATCATTTATAAATAGTTGTTTCATTCGTAAAGAATTCGCAAGTTTGTTATAGTCACTTTGCTTAATTGCGTATACGTCATTATAAATAGCTATACCTTTATCTTCTTCTAGCGGTGTTTCATACATATCAGCTGTTATTTTCTCATAAGGAAAATGCTCTTTTTTTAATTGTTGCTCAAGCCAATTTAAATGCTCTGTAACAAAAGGATTCGCATCATAAGAAAAATAAGAAATTGGGAAAGGCGAAGTTCGATTAACGTCTAGCTTAATAAATTTTCCGAACCCATATAGGAACGTAATCATTGTGAAAGCGATAGTAGATAGCATTGCTACAATAAAAAGCATATTAATATTCGTTCGAATACGGTTTGCTAAATCAGAAATCCAAAGCATATTAATCTGTTTCATATAAAACTTTCTTCTTTTCTTTAAAATATGAATAAGTAAGAAACTAATTTGTGAAAAGAAGAAATATGTACCGATTGTAACGAGCGTTGGAATGACGAAAATACTTGAAACCATATATATAACACCTATTTATGGGCTTACTGATACGAAATATTTAGGATTTCCAGCTAACGCATAGCCACCAAATAAACAAATCGCACCAAATAAAGAAACGAGTATGGATGGTTTTTTTTCTTTTTGTTTTCCGCTCTTTGTTTTTAACAGGTGTACCGCTTTTTTTGTACGAATGAGCATCGGTGTCAATGTAGATACAACGATAAAAAGACTAAGGAAGACGATTGTCGTTAAAATAAACGCGTTAATAGGCAAGTATAAATATATGCCCGGTACATGCGTAATTTTTGCTGTCACTAATAAGAAAAATTGCGAGAAGACAAGTCCAAACTGCATGCCGAAAAAGATAGATAAAATACCGATTAACATATTTTCCATGAAGACGAGACGGTGTAATTGTTTTCTCGATATTCCTAAAACGGTCAAAACGCCGAATTGTTTTTTTCTAACTTTTAAAAAAGTGCCAATGGAATATAGTAAAAAGAAGAAAGAAAAAAATACAATTACTACTTCTGAAAATATCATTAATCCTGAAATTTCAGAGACCGTGCCAAAGTTTTGTAATTTCGGATGGAATAAGTAAACAGCAAATGAAAAGAAAACGGCAATCGAAAAAGAACTACTTACAAAGTAAGCAAAATAAGCTCTCGAGTTGCGCGTGACGTTTTTAAATGCAAATTGCCAAAATGTCATAAATTATACCTCCGATTAGAAGATATAGAAGTAGTTTTATTGCAAAAAATGTATGAGAGTGAGTTCTCATACATTTTGCTTGCATATGTCACGATCATGCTTCAGTCACCTTCTCCGTATGTTCTGATTGATTATTTGCAGCGTTGTGGAAGATGATTTTAATCGTCGTTCCTTTCCCAACTTCAGAATCTAGTTTGACAGAGTGACCTAAATAATCACAAATTTTACTTACGATATAAAGTCCCATACCAGTAGATTCTCCGAATGTACGACCATTTTTCCCAGTGTAAAACGGTTCGAATACTCGTCGAATATCTTCTTGCGGAATACCAACACCTTCATCACGAACTTCTAAAATAATATCTTTTCCGTTTCGATAAGCGGATAAGAATACTTTCTTTCCGCGCTCACCAGAGTAACGAACGGCATTTGTCATTAACTGATAGATGATAAATTTTAGCCATTTCGCATCAGAAGCAACCTGTAAATCAGAATGAACTTCTAAAACAGGGAAGACTCCGTTTCGGATAAATAGTTCTTTTAATCCATTAATATTTTTCGTTACCGTATCTTTTAATGAAATCGTCTCAACATGGAAGTCTTCATGGAAGTTATTTAACCTTGCCATGTATAAAGCCATATCAAGCCCTTGGTTTAGACGTTCTAATTCTTTTTTGAATTTCGGAATTAAATGTTCATCTTCCATTTCGAGTACCATAAGTTGCATAACAGAAACGGGCGTTTTCATTTGATGCACCCAGTGGTTAATGAATAATTGATGTTCTTGTTGTTTTACTTCGTACGATTGTAGTTCTTTTTGGAATAGACGATACTGCGTGCGCACGAGTTCATTTACACCGTGAGGCATCGGAGCAGTTGCTCTTTCAATAAATGCATCTTCCATTTTTTCTGGTTGTTCACTTAATCTATGGTACATTCTACGATTACGAACGTAACGGTAAGCGAGGAAACAAATAAATAAGTATAAGCTTAAAACGACGAAGTAAAATTTATTATTTTGAAATCCATCTACTGCATCATACAGAACGAAAATGATACCGAAGTTTAATACGTACAGTAGAAAAAATGCAAAATGATCACGTAAAAATAGCTTCATGCTTATTCACTCCAAGTTGCGTTAAAACGATACCCAAGTCCGCGCACTGTTTCAATAGCATTTTCAATACCAAGCTCATTGAACTTTTTACGAAGACGCGTAATGTTTACGTTTAATGTGTTTTCTTCAACGAAGCTCTCGTCATCCCAAAGAGCGGCTAGTAAATCTTCACGGCTCGCTGTACGAGGGAATTTAGATAATAACATTTCTGCTAAAATAGCTTCTTTCTTCGTTAAAAGAACTTGTTCAGATCCGAAGTGAATTTCAGGACGTTCTGGGAATAGTTTTAAGCCTTCTACTTCAACGATACGTTCAGAAATATTTGGCGCATAATCACCGTAAATACGGCGTAATTGACCTTTAATTTTTGCCATTACAACGTCATAGTGGAACGGTTTTGTAATATAATCATCCGCACCGCTTTCAATCGCCATAATTTGTTCCATCTCACCAGCACGAGCTGAAATGAAAATAATAGGACAAGTAGATTCATGACGAATTTGGCGGCACCAGTAAAATCCATCGAATTTTGGTAAGTTTACATCAAGTAAAACAAGATGTGGCTTTACAGCGTTAAAAGACTCCATAATATCATCGAAGTTCTCTGCAACAACAGCTTCATAGCCATATTTTTGAATGTGAGATTGTAGTAATGATGAAATATTTGGATCGTCTTCAACGATTAAAATTTTATACATATGTATATTCCTCCTAAAAAACAATTGTAGATATAGTGTATCATGTGTTTCAAGTCTTTTCATTATGTTGAAAGATAAGCTAATAAACAGTATAGGTCAAAAGCGGAGAAAGTAAAAAGGGCCTCGTATATAATTGACAATTAACTGAAAACATTTTAACATTTAGATAAATATCTAAATGTCTAATTAGTGAAAGGAAGAAAGACATTGAATCAAGCGTTCAAAGCATTAGCAGATCCAACAAGGCGAAAAATTTTAGACTTATTAAAAGAAGGTGATCTAACCGCTGGTGAGATTGCTGAACATTTCAATATGACAAAACCAAGTATTTCACACCACTTAAACGCACTTAAAAATGCTGAACTTATTCAAGATGAGAAGAAAGGTCAATTCGTTATGTACTCTTTAAACACAACGGTCTTTCAAGATTTATTGACTTGGGTGTTTACATTTACGAATAAGGGGGAAGAGGGGAAATGAAAAAACATCTTTTTGCAATCTTATTAACTGTTATAACTTGTTTAGCTTGGGCGTTTGCTTGGCCACATTTGCCGGATACAATTGCAACGCATTGGAGCGGAGGTAAGGTAGATGGATATTCTTCTAAATTATATGGAATGCTTTCTATGGTTGGAATTATGATTGTTTTATATATTTTTTTAAACGTGTTACCAAAGATTGACCCAAAGAAAGCAAATTACGAGAAGTTCTCTAAAGCTTTTATGATGATGAATAACGGGATACTACTGCTACTATTTGTAGGGAATATAGATATTATTACAAGTGGATTAGGATACAACTTATTCATTAACCGTGTGCCGGAATTATTAGTTGGTATTTTATTTATAGTCATCGGAAACTATTTACCACAGTGCAAACCAAACTATTTTGTCGGTATAAAAACACCGTGGACGTTAAGCAACGAAGAAGTGTGGAGAAAAACGCACCGTTTTAGCGGAAAGGTGTTTGTTGTATTAGGAATTATTATGATTCTAAGTGTTTTTGTACCAGTAACGTGGAAATCTTTCGTAATGGTTGTAGTTATTATTGGTGCAGTAGGATTAACGATGGGATATTCATATGTTGCTTATAAAAAAGAACTAAAAATGTAAAACAAAGCTGCTTTTCCTTTTAGGGAAGAGCAGCTTTGTTTTTTATTTCTTCAAAACCGGTATCCAAATTTCACTTTTAAAGTTTGGAGAAGATATATCTTTCTGTTCATTCCATAATATTTCCGGTCCTTCCGCTAGTTCATAGTTTGAGGAAGGAAACCATTCGGAATAAATGCGTCCCCATACATTTTGTAGTGCATCCGGAAATGGACCAACAGCTTCAAATATAGCCCACGTTGAAGCTGCAACTTCAAGTTGCGCAAATTGCTCTGGGCAATCTTTCATTGTGGCTACGCCAATATAGTGATCAAGTTCTCCTTTTTCCTCCATTCTTCCTTCAGAAAAGTTAGTAGAAGCACTAATAATTCCAGTAGGTTCCATATTTGAAAGTGACTTTAAAGTTTGAATGACATCTGGATTTAAACTTTTCCACATAGAAGCAATTTCTTCATTTACACCGTTAAATACAATCGGTACGCGTTTTGTAATACCAATAATTCGAAATGGTTCTTTTTCTTCAATTCGATAATTCATTTCATTTCCTCCTTGGATGGATAATTGGAAGGTCATTGGTGAATAGGCTTTTAGGGAATGACTACTATTTCGGGCCTCTGAAGGTGTTATGCCGTGCAAGTTCTGAAAGGCACGCGCAAAAGAATCTGGTGAGTTGTACCCATATTTGATAGCTACATCAATGACTTTTGCATCGCTATTTTTTAGTTCAAAAGCAGCGAGAGTCAGACGTCTACAACGAATATATTCTGATAGTGATATGCCAGCTAGAAAAGAAAACATTCTTTTGAAATGATATTCCGAGCAGTAAGCTAGCTTCGCAACTTCTTTAAAATTAATTTCATTTGTTAGGTTGTTTTCAATATAGTGCATTGCAGCATTCATATTTTTAAGTGAATCCATATGATGACCTCCTCTGTACATAGAATAGCAGGAACGAAATAGCTCCATCCGACATTTCGTGCACAACTTTGTAGGGTACATTTTGTACCTTACAAAATTGTAATGTTCCTGTAAGGAGAATGAATGGATGGCATGATATCCCAATGTTATAGTAACAAAGTACTTTGATTCATTAGGTTAAATTTTGATTTCTTTGCTTACTGGTCTTACATAACTGTCATGTTTGTGTAAGAAAAATCGATAGTGGAAAAAGTAGAGAATGTATATAGTGAAAATAGAGAATAGATGAAATGAGGGATGTCGAGATGAAAACAGTGTTAGAAGCAAAAAATATTGAAAAAGTGTATGACACGGGTGGTAATAAATTTGCAGCGTTAAAAGGTATTAACTTACAAGTAAAAGAAGGTGAGTTCGTTGGAATTATGGGACCTTCTGGTTCTGGAAAGACGACTTTACTAAACGTTCTTTCTACAATTGATAATGCGACGAACGGTGAAATTTTAATTGATGGAAAAGATATTGTGAAAATGAATGATGATAAGTTAGCGTTATTCCGCCGCGATCATTTAGGTTTCATTTTCCAAGATCATAACTTATTAGATACGTTAACTGTAAAAGAGAATATTGCGTTACCTCTTGCGTTATCAAAGGTGAAAGCGAGTGAGATTGATCGCCGCGTTCTTGAAATCTCAAAGAAATTCGGTATTGATCATATTTTAAGTCAGTTCCCATATCAAGTATCTGGTGGACAGAAGCAAAGATGTGCGGCATCACGTGCAATCGTTACAAATCCAAGTATGATTTTCGGGGACGAGCCAACGGGAGCACTTGATTCGAAATCAGCGACAGATTTACTTGAAAGTATGAAGTCGCTAAATGAATATGATAATTCTACAATTTTAATGGTAACGCACGATGCGTTTGCGGCAAGTTACTGTAAACGAGTTATTTTCATTAAAGATGGTGAGTTATATAAAGAATTGCACCGCGGCGAGTTAACGCGTAAACAGTTCTTCCAACAAGTCGTTGATGTAATGTCTTCTATTTCCGGAGGTATGGCTGATGACCTTATCTAGCATTGCCCTCCGCAACATACAGCGGAACTTTAAAGACTACTTTGTATATTTTGCATCTATGATTTTTAGTATCGTTATTTACTTTACATTTAAAGCACTGCAATATAATTCACAAATGGAAAAAGCAGCGGAAGCTTCTAAAAAAATTAGCGGGGCATTCCAAGTTTCCAGTGTGATGCTTATCATTTTCGTAGCGGTGTTTATTATATATTCGAACGGTTTCTTTACACGTAAACGTAAAAAAGAAGTTGGACTCTATTCCTTATTAGGTATTCGTAAAAGACAAATTGGTAAAATGCTCTTTTATGAAAATATGTTAATGGGGTTAATGTCTTTAATTATCGGAATTGCGATTGGTAGTGTCCTTTCAAAATTATTCCTTGAGTTATTAGTAAATATGATGGGATTAAATTTAAATGTTCATTTTGAAGTACCGATGGCTGCCATTATTGATACAGCAATTATTTTCTTAGAGATTATTTTATATACATCACTTCAAGGATATCGTTTAATTTATCGATTCAAGCTAATTGAACTTTTCCGTGCAGAACGTGAAGGAGAAGCAATGCCGAAGGGCTCTGTTATTATGGCATTCATTTCAGTTTTCTTAATCGGTTCAGGTTATTTCTTAGCGCTAATGTACATGAAAGCAGTTATGTATGCAGACTTTATGGTCGTTGCATTATACATTTTATTAGCGACAGTAGCAGGAACTTATTTATTGTTCATGTTCTTCACAGTATTTATATTGAAACGTGCAAGAAATAATAAATCAGCGTTTTATAACGGTATGAATATGGTAACGACATCGCAGTTACTATATCGCATTAAAGGAAATGCGAAATCACTTGCGACAATTGCGATTTTAAGCGCAGTTACATTAACAGCGGTTGGTACGTCAGTTACGATGTATTACAACACATTTACACAATCAAAAGTTGCTGCGCCGTATAGTTATTCATATGAGAAAAAAGATGCAGCATTAGATAAAAAAGTAAATGAAATACTTGCTGGAGAAAAGAAGAATCATCCAGTGACATATGAAGCAGAAGTTGAAATGATTCCTGTGAAAGGAACATTTAAAGGTGAAAGAGCGGATCAAGTTCTGAACACACACTATAATGTGACGAAGCAGTACCAGCTTATTTCTCAATCAAACTTTAATACAATCGCGAAACATTTAGATATAGAACCTGTAAATTTAAGTGCGAATGAAGCTTTTGTATATGATAGCTTATATATTGAAACACTTGATTTTGGTCCCCTTTACACAGGAAATACAGCTGTATTCCCTGTTGGAAATGAATCGAAAGAGTTAAAGATTAAAGGTGTAAATAGTAGAAGTGTTACAAACTTAAATGAACTATTTGTAATCGTTCCTGATCAAACATATGAGCAGGCGAAACAAGTAAACGAAACGCGCACTGTAAAAAATATTGATGTAAAAGGTGAGCGAAATAGTAAAGAGTTAACAGCGAAATTAGCAAGCATTATGCCAGCTGGTGAATCAGAAATTTTAAAACCATTTAACGATTTCTATACAGGATTCCAAATGGGGCTTGAAACGACAGGCTTAATGATGTTTATTGGGTTATTCTTAGGATTAGTCTTCCTATTAGCGACAGGCTCAATCATTTACTTTAAACAATTAACAGAAGCAAGTGCTGACCGTGATCGTTACATTGTCCTTCATAAAGTTGGTGTAACGAAGCAAGAAATGAAGAAAGCTATCGCAAAACAAGTAAGCTTTATCTTCGCTATTCCGTTAGTAATCGGAATTTTGCACAGCTTGTTTGCACTAAAAGGTTTAGGGAACATATTACCGTATGAAATCATGATCCCACTCCTAATTAGTATTGGAGTATACGGCGCTATTTATATCGGATATTACTTCTTAACAGTTCGTTCTTATTATAAGATTGTGAGTGCGAAATAATAAGTGAAGCTGTGAGGAAGGAAAAAGCCATTTACCTAATTTTTATAGGTGAGTGGCTTTTTTGTATAGAAATAATTAACGTGCATCAATTATGTCGATGAAACTAAAGGTATGTTTACGGCCAAAGGTATCTATACATATTAAAGAACGTTTCAAAGGGTTTAATTCAATTACAGTCATATACATTGTAGGGAAATAATTATCTTTATAATAAGTGACCAATATTTGTTTTTCTGAAATGAATGAGCGTAATAAAGTGTCTTCAATTCTTTCTCTATCATCGTATGATGATACTTTTCCCGATTCTTTCATGTGAGCAGATTGTTTAGACATACTAGTCAATTGAACCGATTTTGATATATTTGTACTACTCATACTTTCTATTCTCCTAACAATATATTTTCTATATAGGAAGGTTAATCACTATGGAAGTAACTACTGCTGATCATTCCGAAGTACCTTGTGTTAGTTTTATTATGTCTGATTGGGAACCGAATTTGCTTAGTACTAAAAAATTATCAAATTCATTCACTTATTTATAGTAATTTATTTGTCATTTTTGTACTTTTTTGAAGAGGATTAAAACTTTATTTTGGATGAAGGAGAGGAAATCAAATGGAGGAAGGTGAGCAAGTATGACAACTATCTCACCCTCTATTAAGAAAGCGTTTTTATATAACGGTATGATTTTCACGATATTGTCTAGGAGTCATGTTTGTAATTTTTTTAAAAACCCTTGTGAAATAACTTTGATCATTAAAGTTAAGCCAGGCACAAATATCTGATAATGGGTAGGTCGTTAATGTTAATAACTTTTTGGCTTCTTCTACTCGTTCCCTCTGGATGTATTCACTTAAAGGAATTCCCACTTCTTTTTTTAAATAGCTTTGATAAATAAGTAGGGGAAATATGTAAAAGGTCAGCAAGGTCATTAAGAGTTATTTCATCGTAAATATGTTTGTGAATATGATTTAGGCATGTAGTAATGGCATTAGAATATGCTTGATTATTATATTCTTTTACACGTTCTGCAAAAGTACATAATGCATCTTCAATTAATCTATTTACGGAATACATGTTATCTAGTTTTTCGATGGTTTGGATATATAAAGTACCGAGTGAAAAAGCAACATGTGATGGAAGATTACCATCTATCGCATATCGAATAGCTAGCGTAATGGCGATAATGCCATTATTTTTTTGGTTTCTCAGTTGATCTCCTTTAGATGAAATTGCTGAATCTTCTTGCGGGAAGGAATATGCATATTGTATGACTTTTTCTTTATTGCCTTCTTTAATTGCAGAAAAAAATTTACGTTCCAATGATATGTCATAATGTTGCGGATCATGCCGAAGACGTTTTGAAATGTATAGATCAGGATTTACGATTTTATAAGAAACGTCTTCGAGCAATTTATTTTTTTTCCAAACAATATCGCGATCTAATTTTTCATTAAAAATGACGTAATGTAACCAAATACTTATATCAATTAGTGTGCTTTTTTTCATCTCGGGTAGAAATTGATAGTAGTCTATTCCTTGCTGCGTTTTATCATTACAGTTGAAATACTTCATAAGTTTAATCGCCATTTCATCTGATACTTTTGGATAAGTAGTAGGGCCGAGTATAATTGTTCCTTTTATATGTTCATGATCAGTTATATGAAGGCTAATGAAATTCTCAAGGTACTTATTCCCTTTGAAAATTGGAAAATTACAAGGAGCATTTTCTTGATAAAGTTCATTCAGATGTTCTTCTTTAGAAGTATAAAAAGGACTACCAATCGTATGAGAAGTAGATTCATATACAATTTTTTTATTAATAGCTAAAAATTGAACAGGTACATGAAAAGTGCTATGTACAAGGTCGCATAAGTGCTGTATGTCGATATAATTATTCATAATCTTCTCCTTTTAAATCGTTTTGAAATATATTTGAACCTATATTCGTTTCTACAAAATATAAATTTCTTATTATTTAAATTTCTTTGCTCATACAAAATAATTACATATGTTGGATAATAATGAAAGGTAATTGACAGATTTATTTCTACAGATGTTGTATGAAAATAGACGTAGTGATGGTACCTTCCATAAAGTTCATTTTTTATATCCATTATACCAAATAAATAAATATAAGAGAGATGTTTATATATAAGAACAAATGATATATTCTTCATAAAATCTTAAGAAATCTCCTCAATTTTTGTTAAGAAACGATAGTTATACTTAAAAACAAGTTAAAAACTATTGAACGAATGAGGAGAGGTTTACATGCAGCTCATAACATTCTTACATGAATTTATTAAACATCCGAAACATACTGGTGCAGTTGCGCCAAGTTCAAAAATATTAGCAAAGAAAATGGTAGATGTAATTGATTTTAATAAAGCAAAATGCATCGTAGAGTTAGGGCCTGGTACAGGGGTTTTTACGAAGGAGATTATGAAGAGAAAAAAGAAGGGAACAATATTTCTTCTTATTGAAATTAATGAAGTGTTCTGCAATGAGTTAAAGAGAAAATATAAAGATGAGCAGAACGTTATTGTTGTACACGGTTCAGCTGAAAATATAAAGAAGTATATGGAAGAGTTCCATATAGAATGCGTGGATTATGTCTTATCGGGATTACCTTTTACCTCTTTACCAGAAGAAGTTTCAAAACGCATTTTAAATAATGTAATGGAAGCAATACATGAGAATGGGGAATTCATAACATTTCAATATTCACTTGTGAAAAAAGGATTTATACAGCATTTCTTTCCTCAAATTACATTAGAAAAAGTGTGGCTCAATTTCCCGCCAGCGTACGTCTTTAGCTGTAAAAAAGAGCTAAGGAGAGTATATGCATAATGGAATTGCATGAATTATTATCCTATATTGAGCAGTATGGTTATTGGGCGTTATTTTTCTGTTTATGGTTGGGTATTATCGGTATGCCAATTCCAGACGAAATGATTGTAATGAGTGGCGGATTTGTCTCTTCACTAGGGATATTAAGTATCATTCCTGCATTTTTATTAACGTATTTAGGAGTTGTATCCGGACTCTCTTTAGGTTATATACTAGGGAAAATATTTGGTACAAAAGTACTTCATAAACTAATGAAAAAGAAAAAGGCAAAATATCTTTTGAAATCTCAACAAATGGTAGAGAAATATGGTCATTATGCGTTAGTTACAAGTTACTTCATACCAGTTGTAAGACATATTGTACCGTATGTAGTTGGAATGAATAACATGTCATTTCGGGTATATGCTTTGTATTCCTATACGACAGGATTTGTTTGGACGCTCATTTATTTTGTGCTCGGTTCTTTATTCGGACAACATATTGAAAGAATTGTAGCAGTTGCGATAGAGTATGGTGTGTATTTTGGCGTAATTGTCGTTTTAATTGGTAGTTTGTTTTATGTAAAAAGAAGTGCAGTAGTGAGTAAGTAGCGGAGGCTGTTCCAAAATACATTTTGGACAGCCTTTTTTGTTGTTTCTACTATCAGTTTTTGTCGGTAAGTCGATATTCCTTGTCGAAACGTCGATATATTCGAAAAATCGTTGATATATTTTGAGTTGTGTTCGATATATTTGAAAAATCGCCGATATAATTTCATGTACCTAGATGTAACGCCACATTTCTTCTACATTAAGAAAAAGTTAAGAAACAGTACGAGTTTTTATTAAGAAATGCGCACTATACTTAGAAATGTTCTCAAGAAAACTTAATAAAAGGCGGAATATAAATGAAAAGATTTATTTTTGGATCATTACTTGTTATCGTCGCAGGAGCGACATATTTATTAAGTGGAAGTGCTACAGTAGATTCCATGAACCCGTTTCTTAAATTAGAATATCGTTATGCCGTAATTGATAACGATGGAAAAGATTTAGGTGGAAATAAAGGCCGTGCATACACAGTGAACACATATGATAAGGATGGAAACGAAAAAGAGATAACAATTGATGGAGTGGATACATTGCAAAAAGGTTCATACTGGCATGTAATTACGAGAGGAAAGTCTGTGCACGATAAGGTACAAATAGAAGAAGAAATAATTCCTGACGGTGCAAAGGCAAAGTTAGGATTGTAAATATAAACCCGATTCTCGATGAGAGAATCGGGTTTGTTATTTTATGGTAAAATTTAAAGGGGAGGAGTGAGAGGAATGCTACTCATTGTTAGCCTTATTTTAATTGGAATCATGTGTAGTATGAGAATAGTATCATTACATATGATAGAACGAGAAAAGATAGAAGAACGATACGTATATTGTCCAAAATGTGATGCGAAAATTAGAAAAGGGAATTCTGCTCCTTTTTGTTCAAAATGTAATGTAATCTTTTAAAGAAGATAAAAAGGCCAAAACGAACATATTTCAGTTCGTTTTGGCCTTTTTTGAATGAAGAGTAATAACAACTTTCTATGTTCCACTCATAATTTCTACGGTTATCTCCGCAAAAATAGGTTTTTTTTATAAAATCATTTTATTTTGGAGCTACAGACGTTGAAACATAAAATTGTTACTTATTAGTATCTATAACACTTTAAAATGCGTACTTTTTATTGTGTTGTAGATAAGACATAATTACATACGTGAGAGGGAAATGAGTAGTGTAGAACTAAAAAGCATATACGTTATTTTTCATAACTATCGTGCTTTAATCGGTCAGCCCTTGTCACATTAATTGATATTCATTCATCATTTTTAAATAGATTTTAGGAGGAGATTTTAAATGAAAGATTTATTAAAAGGTACACTTGGTTTTGGTACGG
Source organism: Bacillus cereus group sp. Bc031 (assembly GCF_027716265.1). Taxonomy (NCBI): domain Bacteria; kingdom Bacillati; phylum Bacillota; class Bacilli; order Caryophanales; family Bacillaceae; genus Bacillus; species Bacillus cereus group sp. Bc031. The sequence goes on along the minus strand of NZ_JAQFUL010000036.1, from coordinate 8,995 downwards.
CACCACTAGGTAATATGTACCGTAATATTCCAGAGGAAGAAGCAATCGCAACAGTGGATGCTGCTTGGGATAATGGTGTTCGTTACTTTGATACAGCTCCACTGTATGGATCTGGTTTAGCAGAGATTCGTCTTGGTGAAGCACTATCGAAAAGAAATCGTGATGAGTACTTCTTAAGTACAAAAGTAGGTCGAATTATTTCAGATGAATTGGAAGATCCATCTACACGTGATTTAGGTGAAAAAGGCGGACTTTTCGAATTTGGTCGTAAAAATAAAATCATCAACGACTACAGTGCGGATGCAACTCTTCGTTCTATTGAAGATAGTTTAAAACGTTTAAAAACAGATCGTCTAGATTTTGTTTATATTCATGACGTAGCACAAGATTTTTATGGAGATGAGTGGATTTCACAATTTGAGATTGCTCGAACAGGAGCATTCCGTGCACTTACTCAATTGCGTGATGAAGGTGTAATTAAAGGCTGGGGCCTTGGAGTAAATAAAGTAGAAGCTATTGAACTTATGCTGGACTTAGAAGAAGCAAAACCAAATGTATCTTTATTAGCTGGTCGCTATTCATTATTAGACCACGAGCGTGCGTTAGAACGCGTAATGCCTGCGGCTGTAAAAAACAATATGGACATTGTTGTTGGTGGACCATATAGCTCAGGTGTTCTTGCTGGAGGTACTCACTTTGAATACCAAAAAGCGTCACCAGAAATCATTGAAAAAGTTAATAAAATGAAAAACCTTGCCGATCGTCATGGAATCAGTATTAAAGCTGCTGCTTTACAGTTTTCACTGGCTAACCCAGCGGTTGCTGCTGTTATTCCAGGTGCAAGTAAACCGGAACGAATTGCAGAAGACCAAGCTGCATTGAAAACAGTGATTCCAGCAGCGTTCTGGGAAGAAATGCGTGAACAAAAATTAGTTGCAGTTAATGCACCACTACCAATTAACGTTAAATAAAAAGGAGAGTAATGAAAATGGCAAATACTATTACATCTATTGAAATTCCAGCTTCACCTGCCCAAGTATGGCAATTAATCGGAGGTTTTGATGCACTTCCAGATTGGTTACCATATATCCCTAGCAGTAAAGTAACGGAAGGTGGACGTGTACGTCATTTAGCTAATCCTGATGGCGATGCAATCGTAGAGCGCTTAGAAGCATTTAATGAGAAAGAACGTTACTACACATATTCAATTATGCAAGCACCATTCCCTGTGACGAATTATTTATCTACAATCCGTGTTAAAGAAGGTAAAGATGCTAACACATCATTAGTTGAATGGTCTGGTAGCTTCACTCCTGTAGCGGTTACTGATGAAGAGGCAATTAATCTATTCCATGGCATTTATAAAGATGGTTTAGAGGCGTTACAACAAACATATTTAGCTTAATCAATTTATTAAACATTTGAAAGTCTGCAGTGTAACAACTGCAGACTTTTTTGATTATGGAATTTCTTTTTAAGAAAATATTAAGAAACCCTAGCACTATTTGTTAAGAAAATGTATCTATACTGAATTCTGTTGCTTAAAGAGAACATCACGAATTATAACAGGAGGTACAAATAGATGAAAACGATGTTAGAAGCGAAAGGGATTTCGAAAATATATAATACAGGCGGGAATACGTTTGAAGCGTTGAAAGATATTCATCTGCAGGTGAAAGAAGGAGAGTTTGTCGGTATTATGGGACCATCTGGTTCTGGTAAGACGACACTTTTGAATGTTCTTTCTACTATTGATACGGCTTCAAAGGGTGAGATTTTAATTGATGGAAAAGATATTGTGAAGATGAATGATGATGAATTGGCACTCTTTCGCCGTAATCATTTAGGGTTCATTTTTCAAGACTATAACTTATTAGATACGTTAACGGTACGAGAAAATATTGCATTGCCACTTGCTTTGTCAAAAGTGAAGGCGAAAGAAGTAGAATCTCGCGTTGAGAAGATTGCGAAGAAGTTTGGAATAGATCATATTTTAAATCAGTATCCGTATGAAGTATCCGGTGGACAAAAACAACGCTGCGCAGCATCAAGGGCAATTGTAACAAGTCCAAGTATGATTTTTGGAGATGAGCCAACTGGTGCGCTTGATTCAAAGTCAGCGACGGATTTATTAGAAAGTATGAAGACATTAAATGAAAAAGATCTTGTAACGATTTTAATGGTAACGCATGATGCGTTTGCGGCAAGTTATTGTAAACGTGTTGTATTTATTAAAGATGGAAAGTTATATAAAGAATTACATCGTAAAGGGATGACACGAAAACAGTTCTTCCAGCAAATTATTGATATGATGTCTTCCATATCTGGAGGTGCGACAAATGAGCTTATCTAGCATTGCACTTCGTAATATAAAACGAAATTTTAAAGATTATTTTATATACTTTGCCTCTATGATTTTTAGCATCGTCATTTATTTTACGTTTAAGGCGTTGCAATACAATTCACAAATAAGTGAAGCTGGAGATAACATCGGACGAGGATTCCAGCTCGCGAGTGTTATGCTCATTATTTTCGTTGCGGTATTTATTATATATTCGAATGGTTTCTTTACACGAAAGCGTAAGAAGGAAATAGGTCTTTATTCTTTACTCGGTATTCGAAAGAAAGAAATAGGTAAAATGCTTTTTTATGAAAATATGTTAATGGGTTTATTATCGTTAGTAATCGGAATTGTAATTGGTAGCTTACTTTCAAAAGGATTCCTAAAGCTACTTGTAAATATGTTAGAGCTACATGTAAATGTTCATTTTGAAGTACCAATTGGAGCTATTATAGATACAGCAGTTATTTTTTGTTTCATTATTTTATATACGTCATTTAAAGGATACCGCGTTATTTATCAATTTAAGTTAATCGAGCTATTTCGTGCAGATAACGAAGGCGAAGTTATGCCAAAAGATTCTAAAATAATGGCTATCATTTCTTTATTATTAATTGGATCAGGTTATTTCTTTTCAGTAACGGCTATTAAAAATGCAAGCAGCGATAACTTTATGCCACTTGCGCTTTATATTGTATTAGCAACAGTACTTGGAACGTATTTATTATTTAGGTTCTTTACTGTTTTTGCATTAAAAAGAGCGCGAGATATAAAATCTTCATTTTATAATGGAATGAAAATGGTGACGACATCTCAATTACTATACCGCATTAAAGGAAATGCAAAATCGTTAGCGACAATTGCTGTATTAAGCGCAGTAACGTTAACAGCGGTTGGAATGTCTGTTACGATGTATTACAACACATATATGCAGGCGAAGAAATATCACCCAGTTAGTTATTCATATGAAAAGAAAGATATAGAATTGGATCGTAAAGTGAGTGGGATTTTAAAAGAAGGAAAGAATGAAGTCATTCATCAATATGAATTAGAGACAGTAAAAGTAGTAGGAGAATACGGTGATGGAACTTCATTACAATCAAGAACAACAGAACTTATCGCACAATCATCATTTAATAAAATTGCAAAATATTTAAATGAAGAAACTTTAGATTTAAAGAAGAACGAATTGTATGCATTTGATGGCATGTACAGTAAAGGTAAGAGAGATAGTGGCGTATATAAAAATCGAAAAGCTATATTCCCTATTGGAGAAGTAGCACCATTACAAGTGAAAGCAGTAAAAGCGCAAAACATTACGAACTTATATGAACTTCTAGTTGTCGTTCCGGACGAAGTGTATGAGCAAGCAAAGAAGACAATTGGCTCTCATACTGTAAAAAATATTGATGTGAAAGATGAAAGAAATAGTAAAGTGTTAACAGAGAAATTAAAGAAAGTAATACCGGAAGAAGATGCAGAAGGTAAAGAACAATTCAGTGATTTCTATACTATTTTCCGTGATGGTATTGAAGTATCAGGTTTAATGATGTTTAGTGGTATGTTCTTAGGACTTGTATTTTTACTCGCAACAGGGTCTATCATTTACTTCAAGCAATTAACAGAAGCACATGCAGATCGTGAGCGTTACATCGTTCTTCGAAAGCTTGGAGTAACGAAAAAAGAAATGAAAAAGGCAATCGCAAAGCAAATGAGATTTATTTTCTTCATTCCTTTAGTAGTTGGCATATTACACACTTTATTTGCATTAACAGGATTAGCGACAGTACTTCCGTATGAAATTGCAGTTCCGTTGTTAATTAGCATCGGCGTGTATAGTGTTATTTATATTGGTTATTATTTGTTGACGGTTCGTGCTTATTTTGGGATCGTTAGTAAATAGAAAAGAGAGAAAGAGAGCATAGTGAAAATTATGTTCTCTTTTTCTTTTTATCATTATTTATTTTCTAAAATTCGTTCAACATCATGTACACTTAATTTACTTGCCTTAGCAATCGTCTCAAGTGGTATACCAAGATCATACATACTTTTAATCATTTGGATTTTTCCCTGTTGAACTCCTTCTTTTCGACCTTTTTCTATACCTTTTTCCATACCTTTTTCCATACCTTTTTCCATACCCTTTTCCATGCCTCTTTTCATACCTTCTGTCTCTGCGTGGGCGAATTTTGCTGCTTCATCCATTAAAACTTTCTCCCTTGCGTCATAGGCTTGTCGGAAAGAGGAATCTTGACTCATACGTTCCCACTTGTTCATTGCTTTTTGTAAAATAGGGTCTTGGTTCATAGCAATATCCTCCAATAGTTTAGTTAAGTGCTCATCCTCATTTGCTGAAAGCAATAAAAGCCAACGAGCAAATGGGTCTTTCCACGGATTTACTTTTTCTTCATGCCACTGTTCTGTTAACTTTGGAATTTCTACAATGTGAATTTCTATGTCATCACTCAAGAGTTTCTGTTGTTGTGTATTCCACAATGTGCCCTTTGTATGAAATTCTTTGTGATCTAAAAACATTATGAAGTTCAATAAATTAATGGTGATGGTTTTACGAAGTGCACTGTAGGGCATACCTTTTTGTAACTGGGATGTGTATAATTTTCCCCAATAATATAAACTGCGTTTCATCATATCGTGATTATTATTAAGCTGTATTTCTACATTTACTTTTGTCCCTGTGTCTAATGTTACTGAAATATCTAGAATTGATAATTTATCATTTGCGTGTTCTCGGTGTAAATGTGGATCTTCTAATTGTAGAGAAGCAATAGGTGACTCTAAAGACTCTTGTAACATCGCGTTTAAAAAGGCAATGAGAATATCTTCACTACCATTCGTACCAAACAATTGTTTAAATGCAAAATCAATGCGTAAATTCACTAATTGTTGGTTGAACAAAGGTTGTCCTCTCCCTTATATGAAGGTGCTTCTTTTCTTAATTGTATCTAAAAATAACTAGAGGATGCAAATAGACCATTCTGCTATTTTTAAGTAGGATTATTATAATGTCAGAGGTAAGTATAGCTATGTTATACTCTAGTAAATTTGAAAAGTTTATATAGAGGTGAAGATGCTACAGATGCAAAAAGATATTTTGAAACTATTAGATAAAAAGAAAAGTAACTATGAATTTCCTGCCTTTGATAATGAATATATGGATATTTCACAAGTGAAATTCTCTCTTTTCTTTAAAGATAATAAAGATTGGTTAATGGTATTTCAGGTTGTCGGTGTAGGATCATTAGGTGTATGTAATGATATTCAAGTATACGGTGATAGAATAAATCATTCAATTGGTGATGATGGTATTTTACAATTAAATGATGGAGAGTATGAGTTGTTTGATGATGAAGGTGAATTTATGCCAAATATTTATAATGACAGTGTGAAAATTCGTGATCATCATTTTGAGTATGAATTTACAGAAGAGGATTATGTGAATAATGGAATAGAAGTAAAAACGACAGATTCTTATCCAACATACTTCATGCGTATGCTTGCTACTAATAATGAAGCACGAAATTTATTGTGGTGGAGTAAAGAAGAGATTTTAGAAGAGTTTGATTTAGAAGGCGACTGGGAAGTAGTGTATGAAACGGAAGAATGGAAACATGTTGAAGATGAAAAAGTAAGTGAAAATGAATTCTTCCAATCAGTAGCCGCTGCAATAGAGAAGAAAGATCCAAGTATTATTGTGAAGAAGGATGCTAATACGCACTGGAAAAATTGGGTGGAGTTTGATTACGAAAATTCATATTGAAATATCTTTGTAATAAAAAAGACGCGCTAAAATGTTAAAACTTTAGCTCGTCTTTTTGTATTACACAACCGCAGGATTATAAATCATCGTAAAGTGCCCTTGTAACAATTCAATATGACAAGGTGTATGAAGCGAACTTTCTCCATCTGTATCTACTTCTTTTTCTTCTTCTGTTTCAATATGAATGGATTTCGCTTTTACGTGGAAGATGTCATTTGCATTTGAGTCTTCAAATAGTTTCTTTCCGATATAATCTTTAAATGCTTGAATACCTGTTGATTTGACTACGAAAATATCAAGTGTTCCGTCGTCGCATTTTACGTTCGGAATAAAGGACGGGATGCCGCCAAGATATTCACCGTTGCCAACCATAACAAGAACAGCTTCATCTTCATATACTTGTCCGTCATAAGTGATTTTAACTGGGAATGTTTCAGCATTTTTGACAGTTCGAATTGTACTTAAGTAGTAACCAATTTTACCAAGCTTTGCTTTCTCCTCTGCATCAATATTGTTTGATACTTCAGATACGAGTCCAATGCCCCAGAAGTTTAAGAAATGTTGTCCGTTTGCTTTTGCAACGTCAACTGGTTTTACGTGTTCCTTAGTGATAAGTTTTGCTGCTTCTGCAATGTTTTGCGGAACGCCGAGTGTGCGAGAGAAGTCATTGCAAGTTCCACCTGGAATGATTGCAAGTGTAGGTCTAGTTTCAAGAGGTGCTAAGCCGTTTGTGCATTCAAATACTGTTCCGTCACCACCAAAGACGATAATTAAATCTACTTTACTAGCAAACTCTTGGCAATATTTTGTTGCATCACCTTGTTTTTTCGTGTGAAGGATATGTAAGTCAGGAAAAGCTGTGGCAAGAGGTGGTACGATTTTCGTTAAATTTGTATGTAAGTCGCCTTGTCCAGCTTTTGGATTTACGATGAGGAGTACTTTTTCAAATTTTGTCTTTGTCATTTTTCATCTCTCCCTGTTTTTTTGTAATGGAAAGAAGGAGCTGTTCCGATGTATTTCAGAACAGCTTCTTCCTATTAATAGGGTGCTAAGATTGTCGGTTATTGTCGGTAAGTCGATATATTGAAAAAATCGCCGATATAATTTGAGTTGCAGTCGATATATTTGAAAAATCGCCGATATAATTTAAGATACGGTCGATATATTTTGAAAATCGCCGATATAAATTTCATGTACTATCGATTTTTTAAGTTATACGATTATTCCGTTACAACCGAAGCAATAAATGGTAAGTTACGATATTTTTCTGCGCAGTCGATGCCGTAGCCAACGATAAATTCGTCTGGAATTTGGAAGCCAACATATTCAGCTTTTAAGTCCACTTTACGACGCTCAGGTTTATCAAGTAGCGTACAGAATTTTAACGCTTTTGGTTTATGCATAAAGAAGTGGTCTTTTAAGAAGTGAAGTGTTAAGCCAGAATCGATAATGTCTTCTACGACAATTACGTTTTTGCCAGTAATGTTTACATCGATATCTTTTAATAGTTTTACTTTGCCAGTTGTTTCTGTTTGATTTCCGTAGCTAGATGCAGAAATAAAGTCGATTGTTACATCGTTTTTAATGTGACGAATTAAATCAGCAGCAAATACGAAAGATCCTTTTAATACAGCGATTACTACAATTTCTTCTCCTTCAAAATCACGTTCGATTTGAAGTGCTAGTTCTTTTACTTTTTCTTGTAATTGTTCTTCAGAAATTAAAGTGTCTTTTATTTCAATATTCATTGGAGTCCTCCTACAGTGTAAAACTTGTGAACATTTCGACTGTAAAGGATAGAAAGGAAAAAGTCAAAGGAGATAGTAATTTTTTACAAAATACCGACAAAATCATCTGATGATATGATATACTAATTATATTAAGAAAACGCTTCCACAAAGGGTGATGATAATGAAGAAGAAACAGTACACAACTGTAACATTTATAAAAGCATTACTATTAACAATTGTTCTTGGATTGTTGGCTTATATAATTGATGTACCAGCGATTCGGATTTCACTAATTGGAATGACTTTAGTATTAGGCGCAATTTCTCATGGTATGATGTCGCAGCTACAAGAAGCTGGACTTGATGATATGAAAGATCATATAGATAAGAAATAAGAGACCTTCACATAGGCATAGTGAAGGTTTTTTGTTTCTTACAAAAATGTAAGGTAGTTGTAAGGGAAATCGATAGTTGCATAGTAGTGTTTTGGATAAACTATGGGTGTAAGGTAAAAGGCAAGCATATTTTAGGTAAATTAAGTTTTAGGCACTCTATATGTGAAAAAGGAGTAGGAGGGCATGGAGAAACGTTGGACGACCTTTTCTTTTTTAGCAACTAGCAACACCGTAATGCTAGCTGGCGAGATGGATTTTTTGCACTTGTTTGATCGAGAAGACGATCATTCTTCTTCTAAATTTACAATGAAATGGAATAAATGGAGCGAAAGTTGTAGGTTGGAAGAAGAGGCCCCTAACGAAGCGCAAAAAATTATTTTGACAAACCCTATTAAAGCGTGGGTTGTTCAACGTCGTAAGTGTAACGTCAAAAATCACTTAAAGAAAACTAAGCCGAGACAATTAGTTATCGCTCCGGCCCGTTCTACTTCTAAATCACGCGAAAGTAACATGTAAATATTGAGACACACACCCGAAAAAACATCGTATATATTGCGATGTTTTTTTATTTTTTACAATGAAATCTTTAAATAAAATATATTTCATCTGCATTTCATATTTATATCTCTTGTTTATTCTAGTGATACATCCGATGCGAAGTGATGTAAAACGTATAAAAGACCTGCGGTAGTATGTCAACTGAAAAACAACAGAATTTTTAGTTATCAAAGTACTATTTATTTAAAAAAGAC
>NZ_JAQFUL010000035.1:0-50368 GCF_027716265.1 Bacillus cereus group sp. Bc031 | reverse complement strand
GACCGCGACAACTTCATGACAGCAGAAAAAGCTTTAGAATACGGTTTAATCGATAAGATCTTTACAAATCGTTAATACTTAAAAGCGGAAGCGCCCTATAACAGGGCGCTTTTTTTATATGCTGTTCTCCGCCCGTATACCCCACCTAGTATCAAGCAAAATATATCGGCGATTTTTCAAATATATCGACCTTAACTCCAATTATATCGGCGATTATTTTAATATATCGACGTTTCGACACAACTTATCGACTTACCGACAATTCTCGACAAGAACGCACATCTCACATACCCCCACCAACAAGCCCCAAACAACAAAAAAGCTATCGCACATGCGCGATAGCTTCTTATTGTACATATGCAGCTAGTGCCTCTAAAGCCTCTTCTGCATCTGAACCTTCTGTTGTAATTGTTATCATGCTACCAGTTCCAATTGCTAAGCTCATAATCCCCATTATGCTCTTTGCATTTACTGTCTTCCCATCTTTTTCGATGAAAATATCTGCATGAAAGCGATTGGCCTCTTGTACAAACAACGCAGCCGGACGTGCTTGTAAACCGTTTTTTAATGAAACCTGAACTCTTTTTTGAACCACAGCTCCATTTCCCCTTTAACCTCTTATTTTTTTGCTACCGTTTCCCCCGCGCGTAATTTCTCTGCAATATCATCAATTTTACGCAAACGATGATTAATACCCGATTTACTAATTTTCCCCCCGGATACCATCTCACCTAACTCTTTCAATGTTACATCTTGATAATCTCTTCGTAATTGCGCAATTTCTCGTAATTTATCCGGCAATATATCAAGACCAACTGTCTCATCAATATAACGGATATTTTCAATCTGCCTTAGCGCTGCACCAATTGTTTTATTTAAATTAGCTGTTTCGCAGTTCACTAAGCGATTTACAGAATTACGCATATCACGTACGATTCGAATGTCTTCAAATCTTAAAAGTGCATTATGAGCACCTATAATATTTAAAAACTCTGTAATCTTTTCTGCTTCTTTCAAATACGTAATGTACCCTTTTCTTCTTTCCAACGTCTTACTATTTAAATCAAATCCGTTCATCAGTTCACATATAGCATCATTATGTTCCTTATATAACGAAAAGATCTCTAAATGATAAGATGATGTTTCTGGGTTATTTACTGAACCACCTGCTAAAAATGCACCGCGTAAATACGATCGTTTACAACATTTCTTCTCAATTAATTCTTGTGATATATTTCGAATAAATGAAAAGTCGTCTCGAACGATATGAAGATCAGCTAATATTTCGCGTGACTTCTCAACAAGCCTTACGATATATACATTGTTTTTCTTCAATCGCATTTTTTTACGAACAAGTAATTCTACCGTCACGTCATATCCTTTTTTCAAAAGCGTATAAATCCTTCTTGCAATTGCCGCATTTTCCGTTTGAATATCGATTGATAGACGACGGTTTGAAAAAGAAAGCGATCCGTTCATGCGAAGTAACGCTGATAATTCTGCTTTCTCACAGCATTCCTTCATCTCCAGATTCGTCAACTCTTTCTTTGTTTCTGATGCAAATGACACAGTCAACACCTCCTTATACGATTATTGTGGAACAAAAATCTTGTCCTATATGAAATGAGGAGCGTTACCTCAAACGAGGCAACGCACATCTACAACAGTGAATATAAAATAGAAGCTAGTTTTAATGTATCGTGTCTTACAACACGGTCATCATACTTCGCTAATTGATCTTGAATCACATTAATATTATTTTCAGTAAAACGCTCTTCATCTACTACAACTGGTGCTGACATTTCTTCCTCATATAACTGACGTAATTCACAAGGAATATCACGGTTATTTACAATTGCAGTATCGATAAATGGTTCACCTAAATGATCATGTAACGCCTGCACATGATCAAACGCAGTATATCCCATCGTTTCACCAGCTTGCGTCATAACATTACACACATATACCTTCTTTGCTTTTGCAGCAAGAACAGCGTCCCCAATTTTGTTAACAACTAAATTCGGTAATATACTCGTATACAAACTTCCTGGACCGAAAACAAGTAAATCAGCTCGTTTAATTTCAGTCAACGTTTCATGTAACGGCTCTACATCTTCTGGAGTTAAAAAGACACGGTTAATTTTCTTTCCGAAATAAGGAATCTTTGATTCACCTGTTACAATTTCTCCGTCTTCTAGTTCCGCATGTAGTACTGCACTTTGATTCGCTGCTGGTAATACACGTCCTCTAACATTTAAAACTTTACTCGTTTCTGTAATAGCATGGAAGAAGTCTCCTGTAATCGAGGTCATACCTGCCAATAATAAATTTCCTAACGCATGACCTTTCAGCCCATCTCCCGTTGTGAAACGATGCTGGAATAAAGCTTCCACCAGTGGCTCTACATCTGATAACGCAACAAGTACGTTACGAATGTCACCTGGGGGTGGAATTTCTAGCTCATCACGTAATCTACCTGAACTGCCACCATCATCAGCGATTGTAACAACTGCTGTAATATCAACCGGATATTGTTTTAATCCTCGTAATAAAACAGAAAGTCCAGTTCCGCCTCCCATGATGACAATTTTAGGTTTTCTCTCTTTTTTCATCCCTTAATGGCCCTTTCTCTTCTCCACATCACGATGAGATACATGAACACTATACTCTGGTTTCAAATGTTTCCCAAGGTATTCTGTAAGCGTAACAGAACGATGCTGTCCACCTGTACATCCAATTGCAATTACAAGTTGACTCTTGCCTTCTCTTTTATAATGAGGCAGCATGAAAGTGATAAGATCAGTCAATTTCTCTAATAACTTATGCGTCTCATTAAATTTCAGCACATACGATGAAACTTCCTCATCTAGTCCTGTTAATGGCTTCATATGTGGAATGTAATATGGATTTGGTAAAAAACGAACATCAAATACTAAATCGGCATCAATTGGAATACCGTACTTAAATCCAAATGACATAACATTTACACGAAATGCTTGCTCAGTTTCAGTTGAAAATAGGTGAACAATTTTTTCACGTAATTCTTTCGGTTTTAAATCAGATGTATCAAGCACAATATTCGCGCGTGCCTTCATATCTGTTAATAAATTACGCTCTGCTTCGATTCCCTTTAACGGCAGACCAGTTGGTGCAAGTGGATGCGAGCGTCTCGTTTCTTTATAACGAGTTACAAGTGTGCTATCTTTCGCATCTAAGAATAAAATATGAGGAATAATCCATGTACGTTCTGATAAATCATCAAGCGCTTCCCATAAATGTTCGAAAAACTCTCGGCCACGTAAATCAATACCAAGTGCTACTTTATTCATTTTTCCTTTTGAATCCGCCATAAGCTCAATAAACTTTGGCAATAACATCGGTGGTAAATTATCCACACAGAAATATCCTAAATCTTCAAAACTTTGTAAAGCTACTGTCTTTCCAGCTCCAGACATTCCTGTAATAATTACCATTTTTATATCATTATTCTCTGTCATCGTATCCTCTCCTTGACGGTTTAACTCGGATCTAATCGATATGAAAGCAACTCAAAATCTGGGGTATATACAAATGTACCGTAGATTATGCCATTTCCTTTAATTAAATAATCAATAATGTGATAATCTCCTGGTGCCATTGCTAAATCATCAATTTTATCAAATGTATGCCAACCAATGATGCCTTCTTCGCTCTCTAGTTTGTTTTCTCCTGCAAAATCTGTCGCTAAAAAGGAGAACATCATCCATTCAGAAACAACTTTATCACCTTCTTGGATGACAAAGGTGAAGACCCCCTTTAACGCTGGGTTCTTTAAATAAATACCTGTTTCTTCACGATACTCGCGAACAACGGAATCTCTTACAGTCTCACCACGCTCCATTTTCCCGCCTGGTGCAACCCACCAATTCCGGCGAGGTTTTTGGAGTAAGAGTACTTCATTATCTCTAATTAACACACAGTTTGTCACTCTTTGCATGTTTCTTCACCTCAGCTACTTGCAGCAAATTTCTCACTGCATACTCATTTCATTATACTATCAAAAACAGTTTGCTACAACGAAGGAGCCAGTCCCCCTTTCGCTAAGCACTGCTACTCAACAATTTTAAAAAAGCTTTTTATAACAAGCAATGTAAATGCCTGGACTTTCCGTGAATAGCATGAAAAATCCCCTTAACGACTTTTATCGCCAAGGGGACTCCAGCGCCCTTACTTCTTACCGAAATAAGTAACAATCGCAAATCCTAAAATAAAGGTAAAAATTGAACTTATAATTGAAAATCCTCCAGTTGGAATACCAGGGAACACAATTACAATCGAACCGATAACTAGTCCAATAATTGCCGCAAATGTCATACTTTTATATCGATCTAATAAGAAACTAATTCCTTTACTACTTACAACGAACCCTACCATAACGCCAGCACCAATAACTGCAATTAAAGGTAAGTTGAGTGTAGTTAAAGCATTAATTGCTGTCGGATATACACCAATAATTAATAAAATAAAAGATCCGCTAATTCCAGGAAGTAACATCGCCATACTAGCCATCCATCCTGCGAAAAATAAACCAATTGCATTTAAAATTGTTAACGTCGTAATTGGATCTGCTGTCTTATCTGGTTTAAAGAAAGCTGTGATGGCAACAAGAATTGCTGCAACGATTAATAAAACAATGTGCTTACCTTTAAACGACGACTTTGCATCAGCTTCTCTCATTAACATCGGTAATATACTAATAATTAAACCGAGGAAGAAAAATTGAGTCGGTTCATAATGATTTGCAAGTAAATATTTAATAACGTGACTTAACGTTAAAAACGCTGCTGCCACACCAGCTGCAAGTGGAATTAAAAATCCTAAATGTTTTTTCCATTCACGACTAAAGAATCCACTAATTGCCGCAAGCAATTGTTCATAAATCCCTAACACAACAGCGATTGTACCGCCGCTCACACCAGGAATTAAATCACTAACGCCCATACAAAATCCACGATATATATTACGCCATTCCATACTGAATAAATTCCTCATTTCTTATAGTGATTTTTTCCGTAAAGTCCAGTATATCAATAAGAAAGCTTATAATCCCAATATTTTTTGACAAAACTTTGACATTTTCACACAAAAAAAGAAGAAAGCTCCTATCGGTAGCTTTCTTCTCAAAAGGTATATTATCCCTTATTTTTCTGATACAGTTTTTAGTTCTTCTAATAATTCTTCTACGTAATGTTGTGCACTTTGTGCTGCAATACTACCATCACCTGTTGCAGTTACAATTTGACGTAGCATTTTTTCACGAACATCACCAGCTGCGAAAATACCAGGAACTTTCGTTTCCATACGCTCGTTTGTTTCAAGGTAACCATTTTCATTTGTAATACCTAGTTCAACAAATGGTTTTGATAGTGGTAACATACCGATGTATACGAATACGCCGTCAGTTTTGACTTCTTTCTCTTCTCCACTGTTTACATCTACAAGTGTTACACTTCCTACTTTACCATTTGCTTCGTTAATTTCTTTTATCGTGTGGTTCCAAATAAAGTCTACTTTTTCGTTTTGGAAAGCACGATCTTGTAAAATTTTCTGTGCGCGAAGCGTGTCACGACGGTGAACGATCGTTACTTTTGATGCGAAGCGTGTTAAGAACACACCCTCTTCAACAGCAGAATCTCCGCCGCCAATAACTACAAGTTCTTTCCCTTTAAAGAATGCGCCATCACATACCGCACAATATGATACACCGCGGCCGCCAAGTTCTGTTTCACCTGGTACACCAATTTTTTTATACTCTGCACCACTTGCAACGATAATTGCACGTGCTTTATATTCTTTTTTACCAGCAATAATTGTTTTGTATTCTTTACCATCGATGACTTCTTTCACATCACCGTATGCATATTCAGCACCAAATTTCTTCGCATGCTCGAACATTTTATTTGATAAGTCTGGTCCTAAAATAGACTCATAACCTGGGTAGTTTTCTACATCTTCTGTATTTGCCATTTGCCCGCCTGGAATACCACGCTCAAGCATTAATGTGCTTAAATTCGCACGAGATGTATATACTGCAGCTGTCATACCAGCTGGTCCTGCACCAATAATAATGACATCATAAATTTTTTCTTCTGACACACTATTCACTCCTATCCATTCCTACACAATTAAGTTACCCTCATTATACTGTTCGCATCATTTTTTTCCCAATGATTTGCTTATCTATGTGTGCGTACGCTTAACAGCTTGCACATACTTTCGAACAGTCGCTACAGATACATTATACACATCTCCGAGCTCCGACTGTGTCATCTTATTTCCTTGTTCACTGCGTACGATATATTCAACCGCAGCTGACCAGCCGTATACATTTGTAAAAACTGCCCCAGATGTATATAAACGTATAAACGTACAAAACCAAAATTGTAAACACTCTTCGATTAATTCATCATCTTTTTTCGTATAATTGTATAAAGCATCCGCGATTCGCGCGCACTGTTCAAATTGCTGTAAATCAGCTGGAATACTCTTATGGCTATTCAGTAAAAAGAAATACTTTGCAAGTTGCGATACGATTGGAACACCATTCTTCGCCTGCGTTACATCAAAGAAGAATCCAACCTTCTCCGGCGTTGATAATTCATTCATTAAATATAAAGCTAGCATTTGTTCCTCTAGCGTCGCACTTTGCTGGAATGATTTTCGTAATTCTTCAAATAACACATTTTGTCCTTCATCCGCTAAATTCAATGCATTCCACGGTTCTTTTCCCTTTTTATCAGGGTGCAATTCTACAACATGTTGCCACATTTTTTCAGCTACTTGCTGATCTTTCACCATATACGCAGAATATGCAAACCAATAATAGAAACTAACGTCTCCTTCGTATCCTTGACGCTTTAATAATTTGAACCATTTATATGCAGGCTCGAAATGACCAATTGTTGCAAGTGTCGTCCCAAGTTTCAAACGATGTTCAAACGAAATTGGATATACCGAAACTAACTGAGCAGCTAACACCTCTACTTGTTTATGCTCTCCAATTGAATATAGAAAAATAAGTGTATTACAAAGCGCATGTATATTACCAGGATTTTTCTCTAAAATCATTTCCGTTAATTTCAGCGCCTTATCTACATTACCAGATTGAAAATGCGCAATAGCTAAATTATTATGCCCCGACCAAAATTCCGGATAGTCTTTCGTAACAATTTCTAATGTAGCAATTGCTTCTTCCAATTGTCCGTTACGAATATAACGATTGGCTTCTTCCTGCATAACAATTAAATCAT
Source organism: Bacillus cereus group sp. Bc031 (assembly GCF_027716265.1). Taxonomy (NCBI): domain Bacteria; kingdom Bacillati; phylum Bacillota; class Bacilli; order Caryophanales; family Bacillaceae; genus Bacillus; species Bacillus cereus group sp. Bc031. The sequence goes on along the minus strand of NZ_JAQFUL010000035.1, from coordinate 43,079 downwards.
CTTCATCCTCAATCTCTTCCGCACCCATCGCTTCTTCTTCCATAATTTCAAGTAATTCTAATGTATCTTCAACAAATTCCTTCTCTTCTGCAACTTCTAAATAGCGATCCGCATACTTCTTCGCCTGCTGAAATAGACCCATATACGCATAATTATTTGCAATAAAATAATAACACTGTTCAAGTTCTGGATTAGATCTAACAAGCTTAAAGAAGGTTTGATTCGACTCTTGATATTCACCAGCCTCAGATAATACTGTTGCTAATTGACATAAAATAAACGGCTCCTTCTCGCTTTGTGCCGCTCTTCGAAAATATTTAATTGCATCTTGCAATTTTTGTCCTTTGTAAGCCCTCATCCCTTTTTTATAAAAGAAGTCCGCTAATTGATTAAAAGAGATAACTTGTCCGTTCTCCTTATATATTCTTTGATTTTTCCCCATATATCCTCCAGTTTTTTGTTTTCTTCGTTCACACATTCTTCTATCTATAAGTATAAACGATTCCGTAAAAAACAAAACAGTATATTATACTCAATTATTTCCTTTTTATTCATTAAAAAAGAAGAGAAATGTTACATTTCTAGTATGAACCTTCTCTAGCCTCCATTTGCTCTTTCGTATAAATAACACGCATTGGATTCCCACCCACGAAAGCACCGCCTGGCACATCTTTATGAACAAGTGTGCCAGCTGAAACAATCGCGCCATCCCCAATTTTCACACCTGGTAATATAGTCGTATTTGCCCCGATCATCACTTCGTTTCCAATAACGATCTCTCCAAGTCGATATTCACGAATTAAATATTCGTGCGCTAAAAGCGTCGTGTTATAGCCAATAATCGAATTATCTCCCACAGTTATCTTTTCCGGGAACATAATATCCGGCATTACCATGAGCGCAAACGATGTTTTCTTTCCTACTTTCATCCGCAAAAATGTGCGGTACAACCAATTTTTTATAGATAAAAATGGCGTGTAACGTGCAATTTGGATAATAATAAAATTCTTCATTACCTTCCAAAAAGACACTGTCTTATACACATTCCATAATGAATTTTCTCCTGAAACAGGATAGCGCGTTGTCCGTCGCACTTCACTCGCTCCTCTACTTATCTTTACGAACGATTCATGTCGGACAAAATCGGCAATAAATCACTCATTTTATCTAGCATAAAGTCTGGCTTGTAAGCCTCTAAATACGCTCTACCTTTCAATGTCCATGAAACCGCAGCTGTTTTCGTACCCGCATTTTGTCCGCCAACAATATCATGATGATTATCCTCAACCATCAATGCTTCTTCCGGTTTCGCATCTAATAACTGAAGCGCTTTTTGAAGTGGCTCTGGATGTGGTTTCACATGCTCGACATCATCAATTGTCACAACAACATCAAAAAACTCATCAAACTTCGATAACTTTAATCCCATCTCAACAGTTTGTCGTGCTTTCGTTGTAACAATACCAACCTTATAGCCTTGTTTCTTCAACTCTTGAACTGTTTCATATACAGTTTCATATTCTTCTACTAATTCATCATGATGATCATGATTAAATTGACGATAACTCGTAATTAACTCTTCAACCTTGCTTTCATCAATCTTACTGAACGTATCATGCAAAGACGGACCGATAAATGGTAATACATCTTCACGCTTATATTGATTTGGATAATATGTATGTAAAGTATGTAAAAAAGAAGAAATAATAAGTTCGTTTGTATTAATTAATGTTCCATCTAAATCAAATAACACTGTATTTATTCTCATTGTCTTAGTCCTTTCTCTTTCCTGAATATGAAAGAAGCAGCATCTTATAATAAGATGCTACTTTTCTCTAATTTTCTAAATATCTTTTATCAGCTTGCCCCATTTTTCGTCTCACAATAATGAAAATAATAGAAATAACAACAAGTCCAATTGACATTACTTGTGCAATACGAAGTGGCCCTAGCATTAAACTGTCTGTACGTAACCCTTCTACGAAGAAGCGTCCTACTGAATACCAAATTAAATATGTGAAGAATAATTCCCCGCGGCGTAAATTCACTTTTCTTAATGCAAGTAATAAAATGACACCTGCAAAATTCCATAATGATTCATATAAAAACGTCGGGTGGTAGTACACACCATCAATGTACATTTGATTAATAATGAAATCTGGTAAATGAAGACCTTCTAAAAACTGTCTCGTTACTTCATCACCATGCGCCTCTTGGTTCATAAAGTTTCCCCATCGGCCAATTGCTTGTCCTAGTAAAATACTTGGCGCAGCAATATCTGCCAACTTCCAGAATGAAACCCCGCGGTGTTTCGCAAAAAGAATCCCTGTAATAACAGCCCCGATTAAGCCACCATGAATCGCCAAGCCACCTTGACGAATATTAATAATTTGACTCGGGTTTTGCGCGTAATATTCCCATTCAAAAATAACATAGTACATTCTCGCAAATAGAATAGCGATCGGTACTGCAATTAATACAAGGTCAACAAATGTATCTTTGGGAATACCTAGCCTTTCTCCTTCGCGAGTTGCTAGCCAAAGACCTAATAGCACACCTGTACCGATAATAATCCCGTACCAATAAACAGGAAACGGTCCAAGTTGGATAGCTACGCGGTCAAGCTGTGGTACAGAACCTAACAGCATATGTATGACCTCCCTCTCCAATGTTTACTCCTGATTTCCTAACTCAATCGCACTCATTAATCGTTCTGAGAACTGCTGTGCTGCATTGACTCCCATACGTTTTAAACGGAAGTTCATCGCTGCCACTTCAATAATAACAGCTAAGTTTCGACCAGGACGAACTGGAAGTGTAATCTTCGTAAGTTCTGTATCAATAATCTTCATCTTCTCTTCATCAAGACCTAAGCGATCATAATTTTTCTTTTGATCCCAAATTTCAAGATTAATAACAAGTGTAATACGCTTATAATTTCGCACTGCTCCTGCACCGAATAACGTCATAACGTTAATAATGCCTAGGCCACGAATTTCTAATAAATGCTCAATTAAATCTGGTGAGCTTCCGACTAACATGTCTTCATCTTCTTGACGAATTTCTACACTATCATCCGCAACAAGGCGATGACCACGTTTTACAAGCTCAAGAGCTGTCTCACTTTTACCGACACCACTTTGTCCTGTAATTAAAACACCAACGCCGTAAATATCTACTAACACACCATGAACAGCTGTTGTTGGTGCTAACTTACCTTCTAAATAATTTGTTAAACGACTTGATAATCTCGTTGTCGTTTGAGAAGAGCGTAATAAAGGCATGCCCGATTCACGCGATGCTTGCAGCAACTCATCTGGTACATCTTGATTACGAGTTACAATAATACATGGCGTCTCCTCAGTACAAAGCGCTTTCATTCTCTCTTGTTTTTGCTCTGACGTTAATGTGTCAAAGAACGTCAGCTCCGTCTTCCCAAGAAGCTGCACGCGATCAGCTGGATAATATGTAAAAAATCCTGCCATTTCAATTCCAGGTCGTGATAAATCACTTGTATCAATCGGACGATGAATTCCTTCTTCACCACTTATTAACTCCAATTGAAATTGTTCAATTAAATCTTTTGTCCTTACTTTTGGCATATGTATAAACCTCCACTCCGCTGCGGGTTCAGTCTCATTTGATGTAAAATTCCATTCTATCGGATATTGTACCATTTTTTTCTGGAAACAAGAAATACGGTTTCTAATAAATAGAAAAAAACATTTCATACATATCATGAAATGTTTTTCTTTTTGTCATTTTCTCTTTTTTTCATATAAAGGTTCCACAATTGCCTTTTCAATAATCATATTAAAAATTGAAATACAAATTGCCGCAACGATCGCTACACCGAAACCTGATATATTAAATGCGTCTCCTAATAATGAATCTGCTATTTTTAACGTAATCGCATTAATAACAATTAAGAAGAAACCGAAAGTTACAACAGTAATTGGTAGCGTAATTAAAATTAAAAACGGTTTTACGAACACATTTAAAACAGCCAAAATAATACTCGCAATAATTGCAGTTTGTATATTTGCTACGTAAAACGCGTCTGGTGCAATCCCTTTTAAAAGTCCCGATACAGCGATTAACACAACGCTATTTACAAGAAGTGATACAATCCATCTCATTTTCTTACACATCCTTTTAAACATATATCTTTCATCATACGCTAATAGATAATAAACGCAAGTATGATACGAACACTTATATCAACTTATTCTACTCTTCATACTTGTATACCTACTAACACTTCTTTGCGAAATAAGGCCCACACCATCTATGCTCATGCGTTTTCACAAAAGTCCAAGTGAAATCTTTATCTACAATATAGATATCCCTTTTATACATATTATCCGTCTCACACAATATATCATCCATATGTAATAAACTCGCGTCTTTTATTAGCAGTACATCATCACAGTGTTGATAGAATATATAGCACTGCTTGTTCACTTCATTATGAAACGCACTCTCTGCTTCCATCTCTACTAAACACTTCTTTTTCTCATAACTAAATATGTGCCATAGATACCCACATGCATACTTATCTCCATAAAAGAAAATGTCTTCCTTTTCCTTATCACTTAAATGGTTTGCAAAATGGTCCTCCCAGCGCTTACGGAAATAAACACCCCAATTTTGAAACTCTCTTACCTTCATATTTTTTTCTTAAAACATCTATAAACTCCATTTTCTCCCCCTATGAACGAAAAACCGAGTGTCATTTCCACTCGGTTTTTCATAATACCTTATTGAGATAGTTCTACTTCTTTTATCTTCTCTTTCATTCTTGCTTTATCACGATTTAAAATCTCTTTTAAATACTTACCCGTATACGAGCGCTCTTCTTTCACTACTTGCTCTGGCGTTCCGGAAGCAACGATTTGTCCACCTTTGTCTCCGCCCTCCGGTCCAAGGTCAACGATATAATCCGCTGTTTTTATCACATCTAAATTATGTTCAATTACAAGAACCGTCTCACCACTCTCAACAAGACGTTGCAACACTTCTAGAAGACGTGCAATATCATGCGCATGTAAACCAGTCGTTGGCTCGTCTAAAATGTATAGTGTACGTCCTGTAGAACGACGATGCAATTCAGAAGCTAATTTCACACGCTGTGCTTCACCACCAGATAACGTCGTAGCTGGTTGCCCTAATTTCATATAACCAAGTCCAACATCTACAAGCGTTTGAAGTTTACGCTTAATTTTTGGGATATTAGCGAAGAACTCTACTCCGTCTTCAATCGTCATCCCCAACACTTCAGAAACATTTTTATCTTTATATTTCACTTCTAACGTTTCACGGTTGTAACGTTTACCATGACAAACTTCACACGGCACGTATACATCTGGTAAGAAGTGCATTTCGATTTTTATAATTCCATCACCACGGCACGCTTCACAACGTCCACCTTTTACATTAAAGCTGAAACGTCCTTTTTGATATCCGCGTACTTTCGCTTCATTCGTTTGGGCAAACACATCACGAATATCATCAAACACACCTGTATAAGTCGCTGGGTTAGAACGTGGTGTACGTCCAATTGGCGATTGATCAATATCGATTACTTTATCTAAATGCTCAAGACCTTTAATCTCTTTATGAGTACCTGGCTTCGCTTTCGCTTTATATAACTTTTGCGCTAACGATTTATATAATACTTCATTAATCATCGTACTTTTACCAGAACCAGATACACCCGTTACCGCTACAAACGTACCAAGCGGGAATGACATTTTCGCGTTCTTTAAATTATTCTCTTTTGCACCGACGATTTCCACTTTTCGTCCGTCACCTTTACGTCTTTCAAGTGGAACTGGAATAAACTCTTTACCGCTTAAATACTTACCGGTTAGCGAATTCTCGTCTTGCATCACTTCAGCTGGTGTACCTGCTGATACGACTTGTCCACCGTGAATACCTGCGCCAGGCCCGATATCAAGTAAATAATCAGCTGCCATCATCGTATCTTCATCATGCTCAACAACAATTAACGTATTACCTAAATCACGCATTTCTTGCAATGTACGAATAAGACGATCGTTATCGCGCTGATGCAAACCGATAGAAGGCTCATCAAGAATGTAAAGTACGCCAGTAAGACGAGAACCAATTTGCGTTGCTAAACGAATACGTTGCGCCTCACCACCTGATAAAGTTCCTGCGGCACGACTTAACGTTAAATAATCTAAACCGACGTTCACTAAGAACCCAACGCGCTCCTGAATTTCTCTTAAAATTAAATGAGCAATTTTTTGTTGTTTCTCTGTTAGCTCCACACTTGAGAAGAATTCCTGTACTTCTTGAACAGAATATTTCGTTACATCAGCAATCGTTTTTCCGCCAACGAAAACAGCTAAACTCTCAGGCTTTAAACGTCCACCTTTACACTTCGGACAAGCTTGCTCTGCCATATACTTTTCCATTTGCTCACGAACGTAATCCGAACTCGTTTCACGATAACGACGTTCAATATTTGGAATAACACCTTCAAATAAAATCTCATTTTCCTTTACTTGACCAAATTCATTCACATAACGGAAATAAACTTTCTCTTCTCCGCTTCCGTACAACACTTTATCAAACAAATCTTTCGGTATATCTTTCACAGGCACATCCATATCAACGCCGTAATGATTACATACAGATTGTAAAAGTTGTGGGTAATATTGTGAACTTGTCGGCTCCCAAGGCGCAATCGCATGTTCATTTAATGATAAATCCCAGTTCGGAATAACAAGTTCTAAATCTACCTCTAACTTTGAACCAAGCCCATCACAAGAAGGACATGCCCCGAAAGGACTATTGAATGAGAACATACGCGGTTCTAATTCTCCAATTGAAAAACCACAATGCGGACAAGCATGATGTTCACTAAATAGAAGTTCCTCTTCTCCCATAACATCGATTAGCACTCGTCCCCCGCCAAGCTTTAATGCACTTTCGAGAGAATCTGCAAGACGGCTTGCGATCCCTTCTTTTACAACAATACGGTCTATTACAACTTCAATGGAATGCTTCTTATTTTTATCTAACGCAATATCTTCAGACACATCAAGCATTTCACCATCAACACGTACACGAACATATCCTTGCTTCTTAATATCTTCAAGCACTTTCACATGTGCACCTTTACGACCAGAAACGATAGGAGCTAGCACTTGTAATTTCGTACGTTCAGGATATTCAAGTACACGGTCTACCATCTGCTCTACTGTTTGTGACGTAATTTCAATGCCATGATTCGGACAAATCGGTGTACCAATTCGCGCAAATAATAAACGTAAATAATCATAAATCTCCGTTACCGTTCCAACAGTTGAACGCGGATTACGACTCGTCGTTTTTTGATCAATTGAAATTGCTGGTGACAATCCTTCAATCGTATCTACATCCGGTTTATCCATTTGCCCTAAAAATTGGCGTGCATACGCAGATAACGATTCTACGTATCTGCGCTGCCCTTCTGCATAAATCGTATCAAATGCTAATGATGATTTCCCCGAACCAGACAATCCCGTTACAACGACAAGCTGATTTCTCGGAATGGTTACATCAATATTTTTTAAGTTATGTGCTCTAGCACCTTTTACAACAATAAAATCCTTGCTCTTACTCACTCTTTTCACCCTTCCGCTTTTAATTCTAATAGTAAATCTCTTAATTCAGCTGCACGCTCGAAGTCTAACGCTTTTGCTGCTTCTTTCATTTCTGCTTCCATCTTCGCAATTGTCTTTTCACGCTCTTTTTTCGTCATCTTCTTAGCTGGCGTTGCTTCATATGTTTCCGGCTCTTCAGCAGCTGTCGTTGCACGGATTACATCACGCACACCTTTTTGAATCGTTTTCGGCGTAATACCATGCTCTTCATTGTAAGCTTCTTGTATACTACGACGACGCTTCGTTTCTTCAATCGCAATTCCCATCGATCTCGTTATACGATCTGCGTACATAATAACGCGGCCGTTTTCATTACGTGCTGCACGGCCAATTGTTTGAATTAATGAACGTTCTGAACGCAAGAATCCTTCCTTATCAGCATCTAAAATCGCTACAAGGGATACTTCTGGAATATCTAATCCTTCTCGCAATAAGTTAATACCAACGAGAACATCAAACTTACCAAGGCGAAGATCTCGTATAATTTCAATACGTTCTAACGTTTTCACTTCAGAATGCAGGTAATTCACCTTAATTCCTACATCTTTTAAGTAGTCTGTTAAATCCTCTGACATCTTCTTCGTTAAAGTCGTAATTAATACACGTTCATTTTTTGCAATGCGATCTTGAATTTCTCCTAATAAATCGTCAATTTGCCCTTCAATTGGTCGTATATCAATTGGCGGATCTAAAAGCCCTGTTGGACGAATAATTTGTTCTATTACTTCTGGCGACTGCTCTAATTCATACGGTCCTGGCGTTGCTGAAACGTAAATAACTTGATTCGTTTTCTCTTCAAACTCATCAAAAGTGAGCGGTCTATTATCTAAAGCTGATGGCAGACGGAATCCATGATCCACAAGTACTTGCTTACGCGCTTGGTCCCCGTTATACATCGCTCTTACTTGCGGCACTGATACGTGCGACTCATCCATAACAATTAAGAAATCTTCCGGGAAATAGTCTAATAACGTATACGGCGTTGCCCCCGCTGGACGAAGTGTTAAATGACGGGAATAGTTTTCAATACCTGAACAAAAGCCCATCTCACGCATCATTTCTAAATCATAACGTGTACGCTGCTCTATACGCTGCGCTTCTAACAACTTGCCGTTATCATTTAATTCCTTTAAACGCTCTTCTAATTCTTTTTCGATATTTTCAATAGCGATCTTCATCTTTTCTTCACGTGTAACGAAGTGAGATGCTGGGAAGATTGCTACATGATCACGTTCTGCTAATACTTCCCCCGTTAAAGCATTTACTTCGCGAATACGATCAATTTCATCGCCAAAAAACTCAATTCGAATACAATGCTCGTCAAGTGATGCCGGGAAGATTTCAACTACATCTCCGCGCACACGGAATGTACCACGCTTGAAATCAATATCATTACGTCCATACTGCACATCAACAAGTTCACGAAGCAATTGATTGCGGTCCTTTTCCATACCAACTCGAAGTGAAACAACTAACTCGCGGTATTCTTCTGGAGAACCTAAACCATATATACACGAAACACTCGCAACAATAATTACATCATCCCGTTCAAATAATGCAGACGTTGCTGAGTGACGTAATTTATCAATTTCATCATTAATCTGTGCGTCTTTTTCAATAAACGTATCTGTTTGTGGCACATACGCTTCTGGTTGATAATAATCGTAATAACTAACAAAATATTCAACTGCATTATTTGGGAAAAAGTCTTTCAACTCACTATATAACTGTCCTGCTAACGTTTTATTATGAGCCATGACAAGCGTTGGCTTTTGCACTTCTTTAATGACATTTGAAATCGTAAATGTCTTACCCGTTCCTGTCGCTCCAAGTAACACTTGCTTTTTCTTTCCGCTATTAATTCCCTCTACAAGCTTCTCTATAGCTACCGGCTGATCACCTTGTGGGGAATACGCTGAGACAATTTCAAATTGACGTTCCAAGAAAATCCGACCTCCTCATAAAAATCTGTATTATTATTTTACCACGAATGCCCATAAAAAACCTAAAAAAACGAACAGATATTCGGTAAAGTTTTCGACAATATATATAGAAAAAGGAAGGAGAGTACACTTCCTTCCTTATCAAATCTTCTTCCGCATGAACAAACAGTAAGCACCACACTGATTAAGATTCCACTTCATTTAAAATCAGCTCTTTTTCCTACTGTCATCCTCTCCTATACAAACTATCGGTATACTAAAAAAGCTACTTTCCTCTAAGAAAGTAGCTTCTCTTTCCCCTTCTCCTTCTTCGGAAAAAGAACATATGAAAATGAAATAACTGTATCCACTAAAAGTATAATCGCCCAAACTTGGCTAACCCGACTCGCTGCTTTATTTAAAACAATTCCCGTTTCTAACCAATTACGCCATTGTTCAACCGGGGCAAGACCGTACAGAAAGAAAAAGAAAATATGCACAACAACAAACAAACTAAGGTGCAATACCCAATTTTTTATTTCCTGCTTCGCATAAGCCATACCTGTTAATTCTACCTGTTCTTCTATAATAGGCGCCGGCTCATTCCGCCATTTCGCAACTAATTTTTGCGCAAATATATCAAGCTTCTTCAAATCCTTTTTCCCGTAAAAGACTGCATACAATAAAATGATTACAGTAATGATTTGAAAGTTAGAAAACTTTCCTGTTTGATAATAGTCCACTACCCCTAAAGTTAAAATAAACACTTCATTTACGAGTAGCACAATTCCCATAATAAAACTCGCCTTTTTCAAACGAAATCCGTAACGGAGTAAAAAGAAACCGATAGCCGCTAACCAAAATACAATTTCTGCCCCAATTAAAAAATACCAACGATATTCTGCGATCATACTCATTTAGCCCTCTCCTTTTCATCATAGATACGAAAAGCTTCATCCATATATAGTAAAAGTTCTTCTTCAATCGGATACAGACTCATTTTCTGTGAATCTTCCTTCGATTTTCTAACTTCCCATAACTTATCTAAAAACGCTTCATCACCATTAGCCATTTCTAAACATTTCTGCATTAATCTCTTCGTTGCCCCTTGTACCTCATCACTAGCTACTTCTTTACCGTCTTTCATAAAAGTACGGAATTGCTTTAATAAATCTACCCATTCTAAAACATTCGGATCTTCCTTACTCATGTTTGGTAAATTATGAAGCAATTTTTGTTCTTCCTTTGAAAATACTTCATTTTGAAATATTTCACGTATACGAGAAGACTGCTTCGAAAGCTGAATCAGTTCAAACATAACTTTCCAATCGAGTTCTCCTTCCACATCTACCGAATAAACAACTGCTTGTAAAACACTCTCCATTCGATTAAATTTCTTTTGTTCTTCTTGTACAAACCGAAGTTGTTTTTCAAGAGAATTCTTTAAATCCAACTCACCTTTTACTAACATATTCGCAGTTTCTTTTAACGAAAATCCCATTTCCTTTAAAAACAAAATTTGTTGCAAACGAATAACGTCCGCTTCACTATATAACCGATGTCCACCCTCTGTTTTACCACTCGGCTTTAATAAATCTATTTGATCATAATAACGTAATGTACGTACCGTAACCCCTGTTTCTCTCGTCAATTGTTGAATTGAAATCACTACCATCACCTCTTCTCCTTCATTATAAAAGATGACGTTACGTAACTTTCAAGTGTTTTGTAAAAAAAATACAAAAGGCTGTTTATACGCTTCGTATAAACAGCCTTTACGGAAATAACCCCTTTTGCACAGCACGACCACAAAATAAAATAAGTGCCCCAACAACAACACTCGTTGCTGTTTTATGATAATGAGCTGAAACTAATAAATAATACGATAAACCTACAGTACCAAGCATAATACAAATACTCGGCACTGGATTATGAGAGAAGTTCTGCATTCCCCAAAACAAAGCAAAAATAGCCGTAGCGACACATAATACCGGTAATCCCATCCCAGTTCCCCTTTTTCTATCTATTCCTTGTTGCTAACACGCTCGTCGATGCCATACTTATTAATAGACCAAAAATAGCAATATATAATAACTCATTTACATGTACTACTGGCCTGTCTAAATACTTATTTACACAAAGATACATAATGAACAAGAAAACGAAGCTTGTCATACTAATCGTAAAATATGACTTCATCTTATTCACAACTCGCTCATCAATCGACGGTATTCCCTCTTCTTTCAAACGCTTCTGTTCTCTATATTCCGCAATGCCATATAAAATGACTAGTGCTACATTCGATATGAAAATAGTTCTCCATGAAATACTTAACATTATTAAACTCGCATTTAAAATAAGCTCCGCTAAAAATAAACTTCCTATAAACCTTATAACATCTTGCTTACTCATACATGATCCGCCTCTTTTTGATTTCTATACTTCCACTTCGGCCAATAGTTCACAAGAAAATACACCCACTGTCCTAGTACAAATAAAACAAACGGCATACCAGCACTTCCGTAAACAATTAAATTGTACAAACTCCATATGGCTAAACTAATCGCTAAAAACAACCCTAAATATTTAAACGCTTTATCCGACTGAAATCTCTCAAACTCATCCTGCATTTTTCTCTCCCCTTACTCTAGCGTAAATATTTCTTCCACCTTCACTCCAAAATATTTGGCAATTTTTAAGGATAACTCTAGACTCGGGTTGTAATGATGGTTTTCAATCGCCACGATTGTCTGCCGCGTCACCTGCATCGCCTTTGCCATTTCAACTTGTGTTATATGATGTTGCTTTCTTAATTCTTTAATTTTATTTTTTACACCCATAGGCTCCACCTTCAAAAGTAAAGATATCTTTACTTAAATTATAAATATTTTCCAGTTGTAAGTAAAGGTATCTTTACAAATTTTAGAAAAACATTTCACTGAACATCTTTTCTAACAAAGTACAGAGGGAATTAAATTTATATCAGCGATTTCCTAAATATATCAGCGCAACTGAAATTATATCGGCGATTCCCCAAATATATCAGCGCAACTCCATTTATATCGGCGATTTTTTCAATATATCGACTTACCGACAAATACCGACATCTGTAGCACTATAAACATAAGAAAGAAGCTGTCCCAAAATATCTTTTGGAACAGCTTCTTCCTACTACATAAATCCTAACGCATATACAAGAACATATCCAAGCACCGATAAGCAAACCGAGCCAATTAGCCCTGCCACAAATGCTTTGCTTCCTAACTTCCGGAACGTTTTAAACTCTACATTTAAGCCAAGCCCCGCCATCGCCATTGCGATAAGCATATAAGCGATGACTACAATATATCCCGCAACAACTTCTGGAATCACGCCAAGAGAATGCACCGCACTCATCGCTAAAAATCCGAAAATGAACCACGGAATTGGAAGGTCGCGCCATGATCTTTTTTCCTTGCTTCCCTCACTCTTACCAAACCATAATCCAATTAAAATCGCTACTGGTACAAGCATTGCAACGCGCGTTAACTTCACGATAACTGCGATGTCTACAGCCGTACTTCCTCCTGGCGCCGCAGCTGCTATGACATGAGCGATTTCATGCAGCGTCGCACCCGAGAATACACCGTAGCCGTACGGAGAAAAGCCAATCACTGGATATAATAACGTATAAATAAGCGTAAATATCGTACCTAAAATAGCAATGATTGCAGCCCCAACTGCCGTTTCATCATCTTTTGCTTTCACTTGCGGCGCAATTGCCACGACCGCTGCCGCGCCACAAATCGCTGTTCCGCATGCTGTTAAAATTCCAAGCTTCTTCTCTACTTTAAATACTTTCGTTAGTCCGTATACAACGAAAATCGTAAATGTAATAACAACCGCTGCGATGACCAATACTTTCGGTCCCGCCTTCGCAATATCAACAAGATTTAATCGCATTCCCAGTAAGATGATCCCAAAGCGCAGCAACTTCTTACTCGCAAAGTTCGTCCCCGCAATTGCTTCATGAGGGACTCCAATTGTCGCACGCCAAACCATCCCAATTAGAATAGCAATTACTAATTGTCCCATAATATTTAAAAATGGAATCTCCGCTAAATATTTCGCCACAATTGCGATTAATAGTGTAATCCCAATCCCTTGCGAAAATCCAAAACGCTTCTTCTTTTGTATAACAAGTGTCTGTTCCACTTTGAACCACTCCAATAATCATATTGGAACATGCATGTTCTTTCTACTTACATTATAAGAGAGTTTCTATAATAAGTTTAATACCAATACCAAATCTCTATCATCAGAAATACTTATGATAAGATGATAGAAAAAGAAAGGAGCCGATTATATGAACGTAGATATTTTAAAAATTTTTGTTACTGTCGTTGAGCAGAAACATTTCTCCCGTGCAGCAGAATTATTAAACCTTTCACAGCCTGGCGTAAGTATGCACATTCGCAACTTAGAAAACGAATTTGGAACTACACTCATTCAGCGATCCCCGAAGCACGTTCAAGTGACCGAGGCCGGAAACATATTATATATACACGCAAAGCAAATGCTCTCTCTTTATGAAGATGCCAAACAAGAAATTAATGAACTACATAACGTTGTAACAGGAACGCTTCGCATCGGTGCTAGTTTTACAATTGGCGAATACTTACTTCCAAAAATACTCGCTAATTATACCAATGAAAATCCACGCGTCGAAGTTCATACCCTTATTTCAAATACAGAAGACGTTTTGCAAAGCCTTCGCTCTAATCAAATTGATATCGGCTTAGTAGAAGGTCAAGTTGTATACGCCGACGTTGACGTTGAAACGTTTATGCAAGATGAAATGAAACTCGTCGTCCCGCCAAACCATCCACTACTCCGCACAAATGAAATAAATGAAAGGACACTCCAAGATCAAGTATGGGTATTAAGAGAAAGTGGTTCTGGTACACGTGCCTATAGTGACCGTTTTATTCATCAACACCATTTAAAACTAAAGCGTTCCTTTACATTCAGTAGTATTCAAAGCGTGAAGGAAGCGGTGAGTGCTGGGCTTGGCATCGCTATCCTTTCTGATTGGACTGTACGGAAAGAGCTACTGGCAAAAGAACTATTCCACGTCGAAGTTCCAGATGAACAACTCATCCGTCCATTCTCCATCGTGCGCGGCAAATATTTTATTCCGTCTAAAGCTATTCAAGTGTTTCTAAATCATGTAAATTCTTTTGCGAAAAAACAGCATTGACCTTCACATTAGTGTGAAGGTTTACAATACATGTAGAAGGAGTGAAACGTATTGCGAATCGGGGAGTTATCAAAAGAAACTGGCGTTAGCGAAAGATCACTAAGACATTACGAAGAAAAGGGATTACTTCCTTCGAAGCGCCTCGCAAATGGCTATCGTGATTTTGACGAAAGTGCCATCGAAAAAGTGGAGCTTATTCAAATGTACTTACAAATTGGCTTGAATTTAGAAGAGACGGCAAGGATGCTGCGCTGCCTTGAAATTGAACCGCACTTATACGACAATCCGTGCAGCAGCATCCTTACGCTTTATGAAGATAAACTTAATGAAGTAACAAAGCAAATCTCATTGCTTTCCAATATTCAAACGAATTTGCAAAAACACGTTTCACTCCTAAAACAAGCAAAAGAAAAGGAATGATTACATGTTTGTTATACACGGCAGTTCAAGACAAAATGGAAATACGGAAGCTTTAACACATATGATGGTTGATGGAATTGAAACAGAACAAATTTATTTACGTGATCACACAGTCTATCCTATTACAGACCAGCGTCATGATGCTGAAGGATTCCAACCTGTAGATGATGACTACGAGCAGTTAACGAAACGCATGTTAGAGCACGACACAATTATCTTTGCTACACCATTATATTGGTACGGGATGAGCGGTCATATGAAAAACTTTGTCGATCGCTGGTCACAAAGCTTGCGCGATACATCTCTTCATTTCAAAGAAAAAATGAAAGGTAAAAAAATGTATGTTGTCATCGTTGGCGGCGATAATCCAAAACTAAAAGCATTACCGCTTATCTCCCAGTTCCAATACATCTTTGATTTTGTTGGTTCATCATTTGAAGGTTATATTATTGGGGATGCGAATGGATTAGATGAAATCCAAAATGATGCTGAGGCGCTGGCAAAAGCACAAATTTATAATAACGAATTCAAAAATTACAAGCTGAAATAAGTTTGACAAACTTATTTGTATGCGCATACAATAAAAGTAATATTATGAAAGGAAGGTACTTTGACCAATGAAGTTCTAATTCTCTTATTTATTTCATCCATCACAAATAGTGAACAAAAATGATGAAAACTAGCAGAGGATTAGTCTGTCCATTTGTCGATACTTTCTTTCGAAACGATCATGTGAAAAATCGTTTATTTATGTACGATTTTTACATGCAAGGGCGACGTTTATCCTCTCTAGTGAAACTAGGGAGGGTTTTTTATGACTATTTTATTCGCACGTAATATTGAAAAGGGCTTTGGTGATCGTACACTATTTACGTTACCATCACTGGAAATTCAATCACAGGATCGCATAGGAATTGTCGGAGTCAACGGTGCTGGTAAATCTACGTTATTACAAATATTAAGTAAAGAAATAGAAGCTGACAAAGGCATAGTAACTCATCATAGTTCTATCAGCATCATTCCTCAGCTTAGCGAGGAAGTACCGGAAACCACTTCTTCTCTCGCAAAAGGAAAATGGAGCATTTCAAACGTTTCAAATTCAATGAGCGGCGGTGAACGAATGCGTCTAAAGATTGCCCACGCTCTTGAACAGAATGCAGGCATTTTATTCGCTGATGAACCAACAAGCCACTTAGATATGGCCGGTACAGAACAATTAGAAAAGGCACTTTTATCTTATAAAGGGGCACTTGTTTTAATATCACATGATCGTGACTTTTTAGATGCGATATGTACAAAAATCATTGAAATCGAAGATGGTACGATTCAAGAGTATAAAGGTAATTATTCAAACTATCGCAAGCAAAAAGAACGTGAGCGAATACAAAAACAAGCAGAATATGAGCAATATGTACAAGAAAAAAATCGTTTAGAGCAGTCCATTTTACAAAAAAAGCAACGTGCTTCTAGCATGACAAAAATCCCAACACGGTTCAGTTCATCTGAATCTAAACTTTATAAATTAAGTGGGGCTCATGGCCAAGAACAGGTTAGTAAAGCAGCGAAAGCATTAGAAACACGTCTCGAAAAACTAGAAAAGAAGGAAAAGCCAAAGGATCTTTCTCAAGCTCAGTTTGACGTGCAATACCATACACCTATTCATAGTAAAGTGGCAGTACAGTTCAATAAAGCGACAAAGAAAATAGGTAATCGTACACTATTTAAAAATCTGAATGGAACTATTGCTCCAGGTGCAAAGCTTGCTATTTTAGGCGCAAACGGAAGTGGAAAAACGACTTTGTTCAACATGCTTCTCGCAAACGAGCGTGGCATTCAGCTCTCAAAGAGTTGTAAAATTGGATACTTCGAACAAACACTATCCATTTTAAAAACAGATAAAACCATTTTAGAAAATGTTCTAGAAGAAACAAATTATACAGAATCGTTCGTTCGCACAATACTTGCAAGGCTTCTATTCCGCCGTGAAGATGTTCATAAGCCTGTGCACGTTCTAAGCGGGGGTGAGCGAATGAAGGTTGCACTCGCAAAAGTATTTTTAGGAAACTATAATATGCTTCTGCTCGATGAACCGACAAACCATTTAGACTTAGCGACGCAAGAAGAATTAGAAAGCATGTTACAAGAATATCCTGGCACTATACTTTTCATTAGCCATGACCGTGCCTTTATTCGCTCTGTGGCAGACCATATTCTACAAGTAGATGAGAGTGAACCTAGAGTATTCCACGGCAATTACGAGCAATACACAAACAGAACAGCCGATGCTTCTGTAAACGTTACTGCACAAGAATTATTACGATTACAAACAAAATTAACAGAAATCATCGGCCGAATTTCCATACCAAATCATCACGATGACATCACATCTCTCGAACAAGAATACGAAACATTATTAGTTAAAATCCGGAAATGTAAAGAAGCACTCTAATGTCTTCCCTATATATCGACGGGACCTTCCGCATTTCCCAAGAAATATTGAATCTTCGACATAGCATACAAAAAGCCGTGCAGTTCATCAGCACGGCCTTTTACTTTATATACGGACAGCAGTCCCGCTCACAGCAACCATTAGCATCCCTTCGCGAACTACTTCGTAATCCACATCGATACCAACGATGGCATTCGCATTTTTTTGTCTTGCGAGAGTTTTCATCTCTTCCATTGCGATGTCACGTGCTTCTTTCAATTTGCTTTCGTAAGCGCCTGAGCGACCACCGACAACGTCACGGACAGAAGCAAAAAGGTCACGAACGATATTCGCCCCCATAATCGCTTCTCCATTCACGATATCGACATAATCAATAATTTCTTTCCCTTGAATTGTAGAAGTTGTTGTTACAATCATACCGTGTAGCCTCCCATATAAGATTTCCACTTACTTATGGTGCGCTAATTCGGCAAAAATTATATTTACGAACTAAACTGCGCTTCGTATAATCTACTGTATCCTCCGCCTTGCTCAATTAATTCATCATGCGAACCTTGTTCTGCAATCCCATCTTTATTTACAACAACGATGCGATCTGCATTTTTAATCGTTGCAAGTCTATGAGCGATAACTAATGTTGTACGACCGACAGATAGTTCAGCAAGTGATTTTTGAATCGCAAGTTCCGTCTCTGTATCTAATGCGGAAGTCGCTTCATCTAATATTAAAATTGGCGGGTTTTTCAAGAACATACGAGCAATCGCTAAACGCTGCTTCTGTCCGCCTGAAAGTTTCACGCCGCGCTCACCGATAACAGTATCTAAACCGTCTGGTTGTGAGTAAATTAAATCTTCTAATTGAGCTCTCTTTACCGCCTGCCAAATTTCAGCCTCTGATGCTTTTAAATTTCCGTAAGCAATATTTTCACGAATCGTTCCTGAGAATAAGAACACATCTTGCTGCACAATTCCGATTTGCTTACGAAGTGAAGATAACGTCATATCTTTCGTATCAATACCATCAATTTGAATCGATCCAGATGATTGCTCATAAAAACGTGGTAATAGGCTACATAACGTCGTTTTCCCAGCTCCAGATGGTCCAACGAACGCAACCGTTTCACCTGCGTGGATTTTCAAACTAATATCATTTAAAATCGGTTCTTTATTTTCATATCCGAACGTAATGTTGTTATATTGAATATCACCGTGTACATGTTTTACTTCCATTGCATCTTTAGAGTCCACAATATCTGGCTCTGTTTCAAGAAGCTCTACATATCTTTTAAAACCGGCGATCCCTTTCGGATAGCTTTCGATTACCGCATTAATTTTTTCAATTGGACGGAAGAAAATATTCGTTAATAGAACGAATCCGATAAATCCACCGTACGTTAATTCTCCTTGCAGAACAAACCATGTACCGCATATTAAGACGAAGAGCGTTACGAGACGCATAAGCATATAACTAATTGACGAATTTAGCGCCATAATTTTATACGCCATTAATTTCGTTGTACGGAAACGAGCATTATTAACAGCAAATTGCTCTTTCTCAAACTTTTCATTTCCGAATGCTTGTACAACGCGAATACCACCAACGTTGTTCTCAATACATGCATTGAAATCAGCAACATCTGAGAATAAACGTCTAAATGTACCTGTCATTTTTTTATTGAAGTAAAGTGCTAACCATAATAAGAATGGAATGACGAAGAACGTTAATAGCGCTAACTTCCAGTTGATCATCATCATAAATGAAAATGCCCCAACTAAAGTCATTACGGCGATAAATAAATCTTCTGGCCCGTGGTGAGCAATTTCCCCAATCTCCATTAAATCGTTTGTAAGGCGTGAAATTAAATGACCTGTTTTATTATTATCAAAAAATCTGAATGATAGCTTTTGAATATGATCAAATAATTTCTGCCTCATATCTGTTTCAATGTTAACACCAAGCATATGTCCCCAATATGTAACGACATATTGTAAGCCTGCATTTAACATATAAACTGCGAGTAAACCGAAACAAGCCCATAAAATAAGCGTCCAGTTTTGCCCTGGCAATAACTTATCAATAAATTGATTTACGATAAGCGGGAAGCCGAGTTCTAATAATCCTGCGACGACCGCACAAGAAAAGTCGAGTATAAATAAACCTTTATACGGTTTATAGTAAGAAAAAAATTTACGTAGCATATCTTCCCTCCATTTTCCAAAATTAAAAAGACTCCCTAAATGATAACTATTATCAAATAATTATTCAAGTTATCCGTCTATGAAACTGAAAATAAGCTTTGCGATAGTTGTCGTTTTTGGCCGGAAAGTCGATATATTCGAATAATCGCCGATATATTTCGAGTTGCGCTGATATATTTGCAAAATCGCCGATATATTTCAAGTTGCGCTGATATATTTGCAAAATCGCCGATATAAATTTCATGTACTATAACTACCGCCCTGCTTACACAAAAAAAGGCATCACCACAAGGTGATACCTTTTCTTCTATTACATCGCTTCCGAATCCCACTCATGCTCCTGCTGAACAAACACAATACCTAATTCGTGATGTCCACCAGCGTATAATGCCGTTTGAGCAAGGCGAAGTTCTCCATTTGTATCTAAAACTTCTAACTTACAAAATGCTCCTGTCGTCTTCGTTTGAAGCGCATCATAAAATTCCTCAGCACTTCTTGGAATGACTCCATTTACTTTCGTAATCATTTCTCCAGGCAGTAAATTCAGCTCTGCTCCAATTGTATTTGGAATTGTATCTAGTACAACGAGTCCATCATTACGTGCAGCGAAGTACGCTGGTCTTGTTTCATCCGCAATTTTCTCTTGCATGGAAATTGTAAAACGTCCAAGCATTGCAACGCCCATTGCAATAATGGCAAGTACGTGCCACCAATAACTTGCGATTCCTAAAACAAGCACAAGTCCTGCTAATCCGTACACACGTCTTCCTGTAAATAATAAAGCTTCCGTCGGCTCATAACTTCTAATCCTTCTCATAAATCCAATTAAAAATGGAACGAGGAATAGAGAATATGTATGTGAACCGATTGAAACGACAGGCCACCATGAAATAAACTGCGTTACTGCGTCACCTGGCACAAGAATAAAAATAGGAATGATCCATAAACGCTTTGATTCGTGTAAACCAATCTTTAATCCGCGCTTACCCTTCCTAATCTTCGGCGTCGAATATCCTACTGCATTTTTAGAAATCAACAAGCCCTCTACAACGAGCATGATGCCTAGCAAAATAGCAAGGGATACGATTGTATTCTCTTCACCTTCTCCAAGCTGTAAGAAAGAAACTGGTAGCTTAGAAGATAATAGAACACATACAATCGCGATACTAAACGTATAAGCTGCTGATAAATATCGATACATAGCAGTTAATCCAAATAGTAACGTCCAAAGTAAAATGGCCCATAAGCTCGCCTTAGAAACAACAAGTCCGAGCCCAATCGTAATGATAGATACGATTAATCCGTATTTAACTCCCGCCAATAAAGATGTTCGCAGTTCAAACCAAATATCATAAACTTTAAAAGAAAAATCTTTTCGTTCTCGTAACATACGTAAGTATCCAACGAAGATACTACTTATTAAAAATACATAGACAGCAGGGTGTAAGAAAAAACGTCCAACTGCCCGCATTATTTCAAAAATCCATGCCTCCACGAACCCATTCACCACCATTTATATCATTCTTTCTTTTTATATTATCATAACTGGACAAACGTTTGTTTAACACAAAAAAATACAGGCAGCAAACCGCCTGTATTTCTTTTTATCCCACTTTAATGGGCAGTAAGCCTCCCACCTCAAAATTCAGCGAAAACAAAGAATTTAGGTGGGGAGTCAACTGTCCATAAAAGTCCGATTGGTTCAACTAATAATCAGTGGGGGATGAAGCTCCCCACTGATTAAAGTTTCACTTTACTTCGCCATTAATTTTAATGCTGACTGTAATTGTAGATCATTTTCTCCAGAACGGATTTTTTCAATAATTTTCGTTTGAATCGCCTCAGCTGTCTTTTTATCGAGCTGTCCTGTCGCTTCCATCTTATTCGCATTTTGGAATGCTTTCAGTGCTGATTCTGTCTCTTTACTAAAGTAGCCATCTTCACGTCCTGGTACATACCCTAAACTCTTAAGCATTTCTTGGGTATGTTTTACTTGTACATCATTTGCATTGTATGAAAGTGTCTTTTCAATTTGAATTGGTGTCGCATGATAATAATCTGGTTGTTTCACTTCTACAGTTGGCTTGATTCCTTTTTTATGAATCCAGTTTCCATCCGGTGTTAACCATTTGAACATCGTTAATTTGATGTTGCTGCCATCTTTAAATGGAACAGCTTGCTGAACAGTACCTTTGCCAAACGTTTTTTCACCAATTAAATCGTATCCTTCTCCCTCTTTTAGCGCACCCGCTAAAATCTCTGAAGCAGAAGCACTTCCGTTATCAATTAGTACTGAAATCGGATATGGCTTTCTCTCTTTTAGTTCCGTAGAGAATTTCTTCTTCTCACCATTTCTTTGCTCTACTTGTAGCATCGGCTTTTTATCCGTCATAATTTCTCCTAGTATCTCTTCTACACTATTTAAGTAGCCACCTGGATTACCACGTACGTCAATAACTAAGCCTTTTATGTTTTTCTTCTCTAACTCTTTTAACTGATCCTTAAATTCTTTCGCTGTATTTTCAGCAAAAGAAGTGATTTGCATATAACCGATATCTTTTCCACTCTCTTGTTTCACAGAGCTAAACACTGTGAAGATTGGAATTTTTTCACGCTTAATTTTAAATACAATCGGATCAGCTACTCCTGCACGCTTAATTTCAATCGCAACAGTCGTTCCTTTTTTACCACGAATCTTTAATACTGCTTCTTCACGTGATAAATCTTTCACACTATTTCCATCTACAGATAAAATTTGGTCATTCGGTTTAATTCCAATCTTTTCTGCTGGTGAGCCTTTAATTGGAGATACGATAATAAGCTTACCGTCCGTTTTGTTCACCTCAGCCCCAATCCCTTCTAACTCGGGATCAAGCGATTCACTAAACTGTTTAGCCGTTTCTTTATCCATATACGTGGAATAAGGGTCCTTCAGCGTAGACAACATGCCTTGTATTGCACCTTCGACTAATTTTTCATCTTTCACGTCTTCCACATAACGTGAATCAATTAGTGCATACGCCTCATTAATTTTTGCCAAATTCCCTTGCGCAGTACTAGCGTTTCCATTCGAAATTGTTTGCGTTACTTCTGCTGGGTTAACCCCAAATAAAGACATACCCGCAAACATTCCGCCAGCACCAATTAAAAATGCAACAACCATTCCAATAATTGCAACTCTACGTTTCAATGCGGAATTCCCCTTTCCAAAAACACACAGGTGGTGTAGCAAAAGGCATCACACAGTGTGTGATGCCTTTACCTATTTCTACTATATGATAAGCTTGTACGAATTATGTTTGCAACTTTTTATACTTTTAAGAAGCGACGAATTGACATTACACTTCCCCACATACCGATTAAAGCCCCGATTAACACTAGTAAACCAGCTAATTGGAATACGAATGGGCTGTATGGTAGAAGTTCGAAAATTGTTCCGCCAAGTTTTTCGTTAAACACACCTTGCAACGAATTATACGTAACTAGAATTAAGCCAATTGGAATAATTGATCCTAATACTCCTAGGAATAATCCCTCTAATAAGAACGGCCAACGAATAAACCAGTTTGTTGCACCTACAAGTTTCATAATTTCGATTTCTGTACTACGAGCATAAATTGTAATTTTAATTGTATTAGAGATTAAGAACATCGCTGTGAATAAAAGACCAGCAATTAACACAATCCCGATGTTACGACCAGTTTTTACAGTATCAAATAATCGTTCAACTTGCCCTTTTCCGTACTGAACATTACTTACAAACTGCATTTTTTCAATCTTTTTCGCAATTGTTGCTGTATCTGTTGGTTCTTTTGCTTTTACAATGAATACGTTTTTAAGTGGGTTATCTTGTTCAAATAACTCAAATGTCTTTCCGCTATCGCCTAAGCTTTTAATTAAACGTTTTAACTCTTCTTCTTTAGAAGAATATTTAATAGAGTCTACTTTTGCAATCTTACTCATATCATCTTCTAATTTCTTTTGATCAGCTTCTTTTGCTGCTGGATCAATGTGTACACGAATTTCTACATCTTGCTCTACTTTCGTCGCAAAATGGTTCATATTCATAATCGCTGTTAAAAAGACACCTACAAGTAATAATGTAACTGTTACTGCACTAACAGAAGCAAACGTCATCCATCCGTTACGTGATAGATTCTTTACACCTTCTCGCAAATGTCGACTAAGGGTCTTAGCCTTCATATCCGTATCCTCCCTCCATCTCATCTCGAACAATTTTTCCGCCTTCAATCGCGATTACACGATGACGGATTGTATTTACGATATCTGCGTTATGTGTCGCCATAACGATCGTTGTACCACGCTCATTAATGCGCGTGAAAATCTTCATAATATCAAGAGCTGTTTCAATATCTAAGTTACCTGTTGGCTCATCGGCAATTACAACCTTTGGTCTATTAACAATTGCTCTCGCAATCGCAACACGTTGCTGCTCCCCGCCTGAAAGTTCGCTTGGAAGTGCGTCTGCACGATCTTCAAGACCTACAAGACCTAACACTTCTGTTACACGCTCACGAATTGCATCTGGCTCTTCTTCAATTACTTCTAAGGCAAACGCAACATTCTCATATACCGTTAATTTAGGTAGTAATTTAAAGTCTTGGAAAATCACGCCTAATTGACGACGGAAATATGGAACGTCTCTTTCTGCTAATGACTCGATAGTAAGACCATTTACATTAATTGATCCTGTAGATGGCTTCTCTTCACGATACATCATTTTAATAAATGTAGATTTTCCGGCTCCACTCGGTCCAACTACGTATACAAACTCGCCTTGTTTAATGTTAACTGTGAGACCAGCAATGGCTTTCATACCATTCGGGTACTCCTTATAAACATTCGTCATTTTTATCATTATTTATCACCCAATACTTAATGATTTTTTTCGAAATACTTTTCTGTACATTTGAAAATAAAAGCTAAACCTTTATTCTCTTTTAAACCACTCTTGTTGAAGGTAGTCTACTTATACTCTTTTTCTAAGCAATACTACTCTATGTAATATATTTCAGCAAAATTCTACAAACCTCATTGTAACATCAAACGGTTTCCAGTTTGGATACATTTTTGTTACAGTTATGTTACATTCCAAAAAAAGGGAAACGAGTTGATTATATGAATCAACTCGTCCATTTTACCCCTTTTTATTTATGTTCAGCTAACCACTCAGCTACTTTTTTCGCATCTTCACCTTGAATAAGTCCTGGCGACATTGAACCGCGACCTTTTTTAATAATTTCTTCGATATCTGCAGCGTCGTACTTCCCGCCTACTTTTCTTAAATCAGGTCCAGTTGCTCCTGATAAATCTGTTGCGTGACACCCAGCACAACTTCTTTGGAAAATTTGTTCTGCACTGTCTGTACTTGCAGACTGGTTCGAAGACTTACTCTCTTCTTTATTTCCACACGCTCCTAAAGCAAAAACGACTGATGTTCCTAGCGCAATAGCCAATAATTTCTTTTTCACTTCTATCGCTCCCCATTGTTGATATTCTTTTCATTCCTAACACACTCATTTTCATTATAAGCATTATCTTTATATAGAAAAACTAAGGTGTATTTCATATTCTTCAAAAATAAAGTGAGAACCCTAATGATATAAAGCTTTTATAAGTTGTTTCAATTCTGTGAACAACTTATAAACTTCTATAAAGGATTCTTTTTGAACGGGAATTTAGAAAAATTCTGTAGAAAACCTTACTCTATTGCCAATCTGTTTTACTATTTTCTACTTTTTACAAAACAATATACAACATTGTATGCTACATATAATCCCATCAAAAAGAGAAGTTGTCGTTTCCAACTTCTCTTCCTCTGTACTTCATCCATATAAATAAAATAGCACTCTTTATGTCCTCTATATCCTCAACGTGCGCCAACAATTTTGTTGGCTTTTTTTCACTTAGCTTATTAGATGCGAGAACGTAAGTAAGCATCAATAAACGGATCAATTTCTCCATCCATAACTGCTTGCACATTACCGACCTCAGTATTTGTACGGTGGTCTTTCACAAGAGAATATGGGTGGAATACGTAAGAACGGATTTGGCTACCCCATCCGATTTCTTTTTGTTCTCCGCGAATTTCATCTAACTCCGCTTGTTGCTCTTCTAATTTCTTTTGATATAATTTCGCTTTTAACATCTTCATCGCGTGCTCACGGTTTTTAATTTGAGAACGCTCTGACTGACACGTTACAACCGTATTTGTCGGTGTATGCGTAATACGAACTGCTGAATCTGTCGTATTGACGTGCTGTCCACCCGCTCCACTTGCACGATACGTATCAATTTTCAAGTCTTCTGTACGTATTTCAATTTCAACTTCATCATTGAATTCAGGTACAACTTCACAAGATACGAACGATGTATGACGACGGCCTGAAGAATCGAATGGTGAAATACGTACAAGACGATGTACACCTTTCTCAGCTTTTAAGTAACCGTAAGCGTTATGACCCTTAATTAATAAAGTTACGCTCTTAATACCAGCTTCATCACCTGGTAAGTAGTCAACAGTTTCTACTTTAAACCCACGTTTTTCAGCCCAACGTGTGTACATACGTAATAACATAGAACCCCAGTCTTGTGACTCTGTTCCACCTGCACCTGGGTGTAATTCTAAAATGGCGTTATTTTTATCATAAGGATCGCTAAGTAGTAACTGCAGCTCATACTCATTCATTTCTTGAATTAAGCCTTTTACTTCTGATTCAAGCTCCTCATGTAAATCTTCATCATACTCTTCTTTTAAAAGTTCATGCGTTATTTCTAAATTTTCGAATGTCTCATCTAACTGACGGAAACTCCCAACCATATCTTTTAACGCATTTGCTTCGTTAATGACAGCTTGTGCGCCTTGTTGATCATCCCAAAATCCTGCGCCCATCATTTTCTCTTCTAATTCTGAAATTTGTTTCTCCTTAGTAGGGAGGTCAAAGAGACCCCCTAAAAGCCGCTAATCTCTTAGCCATTTTCTCTAATTCCTGTCTAATTTCTACTAATTCCATTTCCTTCACCTCTATGTAATTGCTGTTACTTTCGTATGAAAACAAGGGAAACTCTCTCCACTTATGACGGAGAGAGTTTAATCCTTCTTAATTATACATTTTTGATGTAAAAGTTTGCAAAGCAGCCTGGGCTACCGCCCTATATTACTTCCCGATACCACAGCAGTTTTTATATTTTTTACCGCTACCACATTTACATAAATCGTTGCGGCCCACTTGGTCACCTTTTACAACTGGTTTTTTCTTCGCTTCTTCGCCATCGCTAGATGGGTGAACAGCTTCACCTTGAACAACTTCTTGACGCTCTAAGTTTTGTTCAATTTCAGCTTTCATAATGTAACGAGAAATTTCCTCTTCAATAGAAGCAATCATTGATTCGAACATTGCGAACCCTTCCATTTGATACTCACGAAGTGGATCAATTTGACCGTAAGCACGTAAATGAATACCTTCACGAAGGTGATCCATCGCATCGATATGCTCTGTCCATTTCGTATCTACAACACGGAATACAACAACTTTTTCGAACTCACGCATTTGCTCTTCTGGCATAAGCTTTTCCTTGTCATTGTAACGCTCTATTAATTTCGCGATAATTGGCTCGCTCATTTCCTCCGGAGCAAGGCGACGTAATTCTTCTTCTTTCACATCTCCTTCTTGCAGAAGGTTTGTATTTAAGTAGTCAACAAGACCTTTAATGTTCCAATCTTCTTCAATTTCCTCTTGTGTATGAAGTGCAACCGCACGCTCTACTGTAGATTTCATCATACCTTCAATAATACCGCGTAAGTTCTCAGACTCCATTACCTCTTGACGCTGTTTGTAAATAACTTCACGTTGCTGACGAAGTACATCATCATATTGTAGTAACTGCTTACGTGCATCATAGTTATTTCCTTCTACACGTTTTTGCGCAGATTCTACTGCACGAGAAACCATTTTACTTTCGATTGGCTGAGAATCATCCATACCAAGGCGATCCATCATCGCTTTCATATTATCAGAACCGAAGCGACGCATTAGTTCATCTTCCATTGATAAGTAGAACTGCGTAACACCTGGGTCCCCTTGACGACCAGCACGACCACGTAACTGGTTATCAATACGACGACTTTCGTGACGCTCTGTACCGATAACGGCTAAACCAACGTTTTTCACATCGTCTCCAAGCTTAATATCTGTACCACGACCTGCCATGTTCGTCGCAATCGTTACAGCGCCTTTTATACCTGCTTCTGCAATGATATCCGCTTCACGCGCATGGTTTTTCGCATTTAAGATGTTATGACGTACACCTTTACGCGTTAACATTTTTGAAATAAGTTCTGACGTTTCGATTGCAACTGTACCGACAAGAACTGGTTGCCCTTGTTTATGACGATTTACAATATCCTCAACAACAGCATTAAATTTACCTTCCATTGATTTAAAGATTAAATCTGCACGGTCATCACGAATAATCGGTTTGTTCGTTGGAATTACGATAACGTTCATATTGTAAATGTTACGGAATTCCTCTTCCTCTGTTTTCGCTGTACCAGTCATACCAGATAACTTTTCGTACATACGGAAGTAGTTCTGGAATGTAATTGTCGCAAGCGTCATACTTTCATTTTGAATTTCTACGCCTTCTTTTGCCTCGATAGCTTGGTGTAACCCTTCGCTATAACGACGACCTTTCATAAGACGACCAGTAAATTGGTCTACAATTACGATTTCGCCTTCTTGTACAACATAATCTGTATCACGATGCATAACAACGTGCGCACGAAGTGCCTGATTAATATGGTGAAGAAGCGCTACATGTTTTAAATCAAATAAGTTTTCAATATGGAAAGCTTTCTCCGCTTTCGTAATACCATCTTCTGTTAACATTACATTTTTCGTCTTCACATCAAATGAATAATCTTTTTCATTTTCTAACGTACGAACGAATGCATTTGCAAACATGTACAGCTCTGTTGATTTTTGAGCTTGTCCAGAAATAATAAGTGGCGTACGCGCTTCATCGACTAAGATAGAATCGACTTCATCGATAATAGCAAAGTGCAGTGGGCGTTGAACGCACTGCTCTTTATATAAAACCATGTTGTCACGTAAGTAATCGAATCCAAGCTCATTATTTGTGCTATACGTAATATCAGCAGCATAAGCCTCTTGTTTCTCTTCGCGTGACATACTGTTTAAATTAATTCCTACTGTTAATCCTAGGAACTCATGAAGTTGTCCCATTTCGCTCGCATCACGTTGTGCTAAGTATTCATTGACTGTAACAACGTGAACACCTTTTCCTGTTAAAGCATTTAAATATACAGGTAATGTAGATGTTAACGTTTTACCTTCACCCGTTTTCATCTCAGAAATATTCCCTTCATGTAAGGCAATACCACCCATTAACTGTACACCATACGGACGCATTCCAAGAACACGAGTCGCAGCTTCACGAACAACCGCAAAAGCTTCAGGTAGTAGATCATCTACTGTTTCACCTTTTGTTAGACGTTCTTTAAATTCAAGCGTCTTCCCTTTTAATTGTTCATCAGTTAATGGCTTAATAGATGACTCTAATGCATCAATTTGCTCAACTGTTTTCTGCATACGTTTAATTTGGCGTTGATTTACATCAAACACCTTTTTTAAAATACCGATCATAGGAAATACGCTCCTCTTTTTATTAAAATAAAACTTCCGATTGTTTTTTCTTTTTCTCTATTACAATCAGTCGTTATAAAAATCAAATGTATGTTATGCCAATTTTTCTCCTAATTAAAAAAACTAAAATGTATATACCTAATGATAATTGTAACACTTGTCTTATAACTATGACAACAATCGGCAAAATGTCGGGCCTTATATTCAAAAAAAGTTTTTATTTTATTTGTTACGTTCCTTTTCTCTGTCTCGCTATTTCAATTTCACGTTACAAATTTCGTATTAAATCTAAGTCCTATTCTTTCAAGTTTCCTTTTAAAGAACATGACTACCAGAAATTCCTTAATAAAATCTAAATCGACAATTACAAAAAGCCGGAAACTTCGCAGGTGTAGCATCCATGGGTACTTACACCTGCAAAAAAACTCCGACTTTAAAAAATATTGTTATGTTGCAAGATCTACAAACAACATTAAAATATAGCTGTATCAATCATAAATTTTATTAATTTATCGGTATTTCTAATTCATGATATTTCCCTTCCTTATCCTTTATACACGAAATGAATTTCACTTTAGTTGATTCATTTGAAAAGTTTTTATAATTTTTATAAGGGTCATCTCCTATAAAATAATTTGTCCCTATATACCCTCGTACTGTTTTACCAGCAGGTATTACAGGATCAAACTGATATTTTTTAGGTAATTCCATTGAATAAGGGATTACATTATAAAACTCACCTATTTTAGAATAAAACATTGTATCGGAAATAGACTTATTACTAAGCAAGTTAATATCTCGATTTGTTGTATTTGTAATATCTAAAGGTAAAACATACGTCACTACTTCACGGTCTTCATAGGGATCATACACTTTTGTAGGATCAAGAGGATTAAGTGCATGAAATGTAACCCCTTGACCATCTTCAAAAGTTCTATTAGATAAAAGCTCACCTTTTATGACTTTATAAGATTCATTATTTTGATTTAATGTTTTAAATCTAAAGAAACTAGCAAATGTACATAGCAACAGACACAATCCAACGCTTATTAAGACATATTTTCTTGCCACTCTTAATCTACCAACCTTCCATTATTAACATGTACAATACGATCTACTATTTCATTATCTAGAACATGCACATCATGACTGGCTACAACAATAGTCGTTCCCTTGGCTTTTTCTACTTTCAAAATATCTAAAACATCTTTTATCCCATCACTATCTAAAGCATTCGTTGGCTCGTCTAATAACAGTAATTTTGGTTGTTCCATTAAAGCTTGCGCTATCCCTAAACGTTGTTTCATACCTAAAGAGTATCTTTTATACTTTCTCTTATCTGTTTTATCAAGTCCAACCCTTTGAATAATATTATAAATCTCCTCATCGGAGATTTTATTGTTAATCGATGATAAAAATTTCAAGTTCTGAAAACCAGTATACCCTGGAATAAAACTTGGATATTCAATCAATATTCCCATAGAATCAGGAAATTGCTTTTGTTTTCCAATTATTTCATTATCTATATAAACAACTCCAGAATTCAAACGCATTAACCCTGAGATAGCGCGTAAAATCATCGTTTTACCAGGGCCATTATGCCCCTTCAAAACTAAAAATTCGCCTTTTTTTACTGACAAACTAATATTATCTAACACAATATTTCCTTTTAATCTTTTCGTCATACATTCACATTTAATATAATTGTCCATAAATTATTCACCTATCACATCTAGTTTTTTAAAACAAAAACTACCTAATAAAATCATTACAACAACAATTACTACTCCGATTAAAAGTAACTCATGCCATTGAATAGATTGATTATTACCTAAAGTCAATTGAATTGAGCTGTGATCAACAAAATACCAACGATTTGGCATAACAAAAGAGCCTAAAAAATAAATACTATGAAAGAAAATAGACAAAAATAGGTATAACAACATTAGTACAAAAACAATAGTTATTGGTATATAAAATGTTAAAAACTCAAAAATCAAAGCTAATAAAAAGCTTATAATAATTTGAATTAGCATAGTACCTACTATCTTATAAGAAAATTGACTATATACATTTGAAAAAGAATGCCCGCCAAAAGTAAGCAAATAATAAACAGTAAACCAAATCAAATACATAACAATCCAAATACTAATTATGTAAAAAAACAAAGATAGTATTTTCGTTAACCAAAGAAAATGCTTCTTCTTAACACGAGGAAATAAATAAACACCATTCTGCTGAATATCTGAAAAAGCAAACTTCCCTACTAGCAACAAAGGAGTAATTTGAAAAAATATCCAATAAAACGGGATAGAAAATCGCCCCTCCTTATAAAAATAAGATAAATCCACAAAGTCTACTCCATGAAAAAATCGATAAAAGGTAACATCTACTAATACAGGTTCTTTACCATTACTCAGAGGCTGATTGTATAAAAAGGTAACAACAATCATAGCGTAAATTAAGAATAAAAAAGCCATTATCTTGACGGAATCTCTAAACCTTACATATAAATCTCTTTTTAACAAATGATATAAAATCATAATGTAAACTAGATCACCTCTGTCTCATCATTCATAGCAATATAACTTTTTTTAGATAAAATCCATACACTTATAAAAAAGATAAAAAAACATCCAAATAAGCGTATAAGTAAACCAGTAGCATCTTCAAACACATTTATATAAAAAGCATTTGTAAATAAAAATCCATGTAATATAAATCTATCTAATAAAACGGCAGTAATCATACATATTATTACAAGTAAACTAGGTAAAAATAATTGCAACAAAGCACTTATCATACATATAAAAATAGTCGCAAATAATTGAATGCAAAATAATAATGGATAATTCACAGAAATACTATTTACAGCCATCATATTTGACATCAAAAATAACTGTAAAATCATACTCCCAGCGAAAAAACAAACGAAAACAAATAGTTTCAAATAATATATAGAAACTAATTTCCATGCATTATTCACTCGGTAAACTACATAAATACTAAAAAAACTCGACATAGAATATACAGAAAAAACGATTGTTAAAGGAATAAATATGGTCGACAAATTATAAAACGACATAACCTTATACAGGGTTTCCAATTCGTTCATTTTCTCTTTTACAATTCCAGATTCAAAATAATTGAACAAGCAACCAATGATACTAGCATTAAGTAAAAAGAGAATACTGAACCAAATATATTTCATCCTTATAGTTTCTTTCATTACATTATAAAAGAACATGCTTCCTACTCCCCCGTAAATAAAGAACTACAGAACAAAACCAAATACATAACAGCACACTAAGAAAAATTTGTAATTCAAAAAAGCCGAAGTCTTTAATTAAATAATCTTTAGGATTGAGAATTCCCTTTCCAATACCAAGCCAAAAAATATGTAAAATAAATGGCACTAAATAAATAAAATAAACTCGTTTTATAAAAAATGACACTGATAAAGCCAAACTTGAAAAAACCGCACCGTATAAACCATTTAAAAATACATACATAAGAAAATATAAAGTCGGATACTCATAATAAACCGTATGAAATTGAGCTGTTGGTGAAACAGTAGCAGCCATATAATTTAATATCGGATGCGGAGCAACTGTCGGATAAGTCATCACATATAAATAAAAATGAAATAGTAAAGGGACACTTATAATAAAAAAAGATACAATAAAATTAATAAAATAAAGTAATCTAAAATAATGACGCGTTCCCATCTTAGAAATGACAGGATAAATAAATCCATAATTTTTATCAATTCTATAAATCCCAGCTACAGCCATTGCAGAAATCACAGGAAATATAAGTAGATAAAATTCACTATAAAATGGTAATCTATTAAAATATAAAATGTTAGATAAATATGGAGATACCTTTATGATCCCAGCATCATTAAATCCTTTCGTTGTTACACACATAGAAATATATTGAGCAATGACAATTACTAACATAATAAATAAAGACAACCAAAACATCCTACCTTTTAAAATCCTTCCTAAAAAGTAACTCATCTACAGCTCCTCCATAAACCATTAATGAAATTTAAATCTTTTTTAACATGAACATTTGATCCGCAACACCATAACATTTATTTTCTTTATTTAACCAGAGGTAACGAAAAGAAACATTTAATCTCTCACCTTCAAATTTAGGAAACTCAACTTCATACTGATAAACATCATTTGTACCTTTTCTTTTTACACTCTTAACTTCTTGTTTCCACTCAATTACTTTTCCATCAGTTTGTTCAATCCGCCCCAAAAGATACGCTGGTTTTTTCTTGTTCGTAACACCCGTTAAAAAAACATAATAATTTTCTGGTATAACTCCTGACTTTAAATTTTTATCTGAAAGCCTATCTTTTATTGCAATATCATTTCTATCTATTTGCCCTTGAAAGAAATCATCACCAGTTTCATTTTCCAAAAATACTTGTTCAAAAACAGTATTTTTATTAATTTCTTTCAACTGAATACTTTTCAAATTATCTTTTTCCGTTAAAGTATCTTCAATATTTACAATAGGTTCATCTACTTTCTTATGGCAAGAAGCTAATAAACAAATAATCAATATAAAACAACAGAATAAAATATATTTTGAAATAAGCTTCATTGCAGCACCTCCTATTCAAAAAATGAAATAGTAGAAAAAGTCGTATAATCCAGATGACGAACTAGACGACTTTTTCTAACGTTACACAATAAATAATTTTAATTTATAATTTCTAAATCAATATTCAGTGTAAGGTCCACTAGGTCTTACACTATCAGGACTCCAAGCAGTAGGATAAGCATTATTTTCTCTAGAATAACCACCGAATCTCACAGGTACATTTTTCCCATAGTTTTCATATGCGTAATTTTGGAAAAGATACGTTTTACCTGGTCGCACCGTTCCTTCATGCTTACCTGACTCACCTGAAACATTTACCCAATCTCTATCACCTTTACCTTTATTTTTATCCGCTTCTGTCCAAACATTGAAAGAACCACCGCCCTTCTCACTGCTCTTCACACGCATATACATAGAAGTAGGTGTCTCTTTAGGACGTGCGTTAGTAAAATCATATGCACTCCAAAGTCTAAAGGTAAATTCTACATGATCATCCCTTGTATCAGCATTAGCTGGTTCGGTTAAAACGAAAGTACTAGCTAAAATACCTAAAGATAAAACAGATCCAAGCATAAAACGACTTTTTTTCTTAATACTCACTAAAAGCACCTCCGATAATTTGTAGCATTATACTAATCTTATTTTTTCACCGAGGGAATAAATAAAATCTCTATAACGCAATATAACAATAACAATCTCTCGATGTACTCTCAATAGCATTCAGAAAACTTAATGTTATATTTATAATGGTAAACATTTTGACAAATTAATAAAAATAATAATACACTCCTAGCAAAAAATTACTTATAGAGATAACTACTTACCTATGCCTGTTCCAAATCATAAAGAGTAACTCACCTTTCGAAAAACAAAAACTAAAATATAAAAAAAGCGCAGCCATTTCGGCTACGCTTTTGAATTATTATTTAGTTTCAATTAAACCATATTTCCCATCTTTACGGCCATATACAACGTTAGTTTCATTTGTATCAGCATTTGTGAAGACGAAGAAATTATGTCCTAGCATATCCATTTGTAAGATTGCCTCTTCAACGTCCATCGGTTTTAAATCGAATCGTTTTGTACGTACAAGTTCTAGTTCATCCTCTTCTACCTCATCCAGAACAGCTACTGCTTCTGGAAGGATAAAGTTCGTTTTCATAGAACCTTTCTCACGTAACTTACGATTTACTTTTGTTTTATGTTTACGAATTTGTCGCTCAAGTTTATCAACTACTAAATCGATAGCAGCGTACATATCGCTATTAGTTTCTTCTGCACGAAGTAATAAATCAGTAAATGGAATTGTTACCTCGACACGTTGCTTGTCAGAGTATACTTTTAAATTAACTTTAATCTCTGGGAATGTATCAAAATAACGCTCTAACTTACTTAGTTTTTTCTCTACATATTCCTTTAATGCTGGAGTTACTTCAATATTTTCACCACGAATGTTGAATTTCATAGATGAATTCCTCCTTTCAAGCCTATGTACTATAATTTCGACACCGGCTTAAAAACTCCTTCTAACTTTTTTAAAAAAATTAGTGGAATTGCGATTTTTTTATCGTTTTTTGTTGAAATGAAAAGATGCATCGTTTCTATCTTTATTTTATCCTATTAACATCGTGAATAACGAATATAACTGTGGACAATTCGTTACAGAAAAGAAACAACTTTTTGACAACTCATTTTATAACAAAAACCCCTTGCAAAAAAACAAGAGGTTCTACTACATATATATAACGTTGCCACAAACGCAGCTTTCTCTTCCCAAAAACAATATACCTACAGTTTTACAACATTAGCTGCTTGCGGTCCACGTGCTCCCTCTACAATATCAAACTCAACTTGTTGCCCTTCTTCCAATGACTTATATCCATCTTGTTGAATAGCAGAAAAATGAACAAACACATCATCACCGTCTTCACGCTCAATAAACCCAAATCCCTTTTCTGCATTGAACCATTTTACTCTTCCTTGCATGTTCATTCCATTCCCTTCACTCTAAAAATCAGGGCATTTGCCCCATAATTTCACTATAACGAATGACAACTTACGAAGTCAAAGAAGACTTATCGTCTTTTTATTATCTCTTTCGACAGTTACAGATCAACTTCTACAGAGCGTCAAACTAGAAACTTCGCTTGCTCCTTTATCATAGAAAAGACTTCCAATTTGTCTCACTGTAATTCCTGTCGTATATACATCATCAACAAGTAAAATATGTTGACCATGAAACATCTCTTCTCTCTGAAAATAAAAAGGATTACTTCCCGAAAGCCTTTCTTTACGCGACTTCTTACTTTGCTTTTCTGTTTCCTTCCTTCTTAATGATGAATAAAAATTTTTGACAGGCAAACAAGCTGCTAATAACTCTGCTTGATTAAAACCTCGTTCATATTCCCGTTCCCTACTAAGCGGAACAGCAATAACGGTTGAAACGTCCGTAAAATACTTTTGAAATAACACCCGAAAAGATTGATAAAAAATACGAACTAACTCCGCATCACCTCGAAACTTAAATTGCGCTAGTATACCTTTCATATCATCATTGTACACGTACAACGAACGATTTTTAAAAGGACGATATCCTTCCTCATTCCTCCATCTTACACAGTCCATGCAAATGTCATTTTCTTTATATCGAGTAGGTAAGTCATCTAAAGGACGACCACAATCCATGCAAATTCCTCCTATAATATAGGAAAGTTTTTGCTCACATCTATCACATACATATTTTTTTGGGGACTTTACAAAAAAGGTGTACCAACTAACTGTTTCCACCATATATTCATCACAAAGTAAACAATGCATTAATCGATCAATCCTTGTTCTTTCGCATTTTTGTTCATACTTTGAATATGTTTTTTCGCGCGTACCATTGCCTCTGTCTTACCGTAATGAAAATACATAACCTCACCATATGGCTCTTCAAAACTACGCCCCGCTCGGCCTGCAATTTGTACGAGCGCACTCTCTGAAAAAATTTCTTCTTCAGCTCCTAACACAGCCACTTGTAAGTTCTTCACAGTTACTCCTCTTTCTAAAATTGTCGTTGTAACTAATAACGGAATGTCTCCCTTTCTGAAAGATGCTACTTTTTCTTTTCTCATCGAATCTTCTGCATGCACGCCATCGATTCTATTATCCAACCCTTTCAACAACTGACTTATTTCTTCTATATATCGCACATGAGGAACAAATAAAAAAATAGGATACTTTTTGTTTAAGTTCATTTTTAACCATTGTAGTAACACACGAGGAATTTTTTTATGATGGAGGCTTTTCTTCCAATTTCCGCACCAACTAAATAGAGGAACTGGTAACGGGTGACGATGGTATCTTCCCGAAACAATGATACCTTTTTGTTTCCCTCTTCTGAAATTACGCTTCCACTTTTCATCAGGGGTTGCAGTTAAATAAATACGCGCTGCTTTCTCTTTCATTGCTTGCCTAACTGCATACTGTAACATTTGATCCGCATGATACGGGAAGGCATCAATCTCATCTACAATCATCACATGAAACGCTCTATAGTAACGTAACAGTTGGTGAGTCGTTGCAACGACTAACGCTGCATCTTTTTTATGATCTACACTCCCTCCGTATAAAGCAGCTACAGTTATACTTGGAAACACTTCTTGTAATCTCGGCGCTAATTCCAGTACAACGTCAGTCCTTGGCGTTGCGATACAAACTCTTTCTCCTTTTTGGAGCGCCTCTTCTATACCGTAAAATAACATTTCTGTTTTTCCAGCCCCGCACACAGCCCAAATAAAAAAGGATTCTTTCTGCTTAATCGCTTCTATAACTCCTTGCGCCGCCAACTCCTGACCAATCGATAAAGCCCCATTCCACTGTAATGGATTTAGCTCCCTGTCTCCGTTTCTTTCATGAATCCCGCGAACAAGTACAGTACATTCGCTAACTCTCCCCATCGTGATACACTTCCGGCAATACGCACATGCTTTACCGCACCTTTTACATAAAAATGATGCAAATAGCCGCTGCTCTATATTTCCGCAGCGCTGACATATATATTTAGAAGTATTCTTTGTTATACCTTGTACACATACAACCTCTCCCTTCTTTTTCAAATCACTTAATTCTCTCCGTAAATCTGAAGAGAGTTCTTCTAATAGCAACTGTTTTCCAGCAAGCATTAGCACTCACCTCCAGCACTACTATAAACCTTTCTTATAATCTCGTAAAAACGCAAAAAAGCCGATAACCTACTTATAAAATAGTAAGCTATCGACTTTATACACATGTTTTATTCGATTATAAATCCTAGAATCTACCGTATCCTAAGAAATGTTTTTGGTTGTAGCTACTGCTTAAGCTAGCATAAGCAATACCTTTATCACCAGCATGAATCATTTGGCCATTACCAACGTAAATACCGATGTGAGATGGGCCTGGTTTATAAGTACCTTGGAAGAATACTAAATCTCCAGGTTGTGGGCTACTTACTTTAGAAACTGAATTCCAGTAACCATTAACATCTTGACGACCTACACCGAATACGTAAGAAATGAATCCACTACAGTCAAAACCACCGTTTGATGGAGATGCACTTCCCCAAACATATGGTAAGCCTAAGTATTGTTGCGCTTTACCAATTACGCCAGGAGCTGGAGCTGTGCCTGGTGTCGGTTCTGGTTTTTTATCTTCTTTTTTAGGTGCTTCTTTTTTAGGCTCTTCCTTTTTAGGTTCTTCTTTTTGAGCTTGTCCACCGTTGTTTGCTGGTGCCGCTGGCTGAGCTGGTGCCGCTTGTGCTGGTTGAGCTTGCGCATCTTTAGCAGCTTGCTCTGCTTGTTTTTGAGCAGCAGCCTCTTGTGCAGCTTTTTCTTGCGCTTCTTGTTCAGCAATACGTTGTAATTGTAATGCTTGTTTTTCAAGATCTTTCAATTGACTTTCCGTACTTGTCATTGAAGTTACAACTGTATCCATTTTACCGCTTAAATCGTTTACTGCTGCTGCTTTTTTCGCTTTTTCAGCGTCAAGTTCTTTTTTAGCAGTTTCAATTTGAGCTTGTGCTTCTTTTAATTCTTTTTGCTTTGTTTTTACCGTTTCAACATCTTTTTTCACGTTCGCTTGATCTTCTTGTTGTGTTTTCATGATATCTTCGTCAGACTCAAGAATTTTAGAAACAGAAGTTAAACGATCAACTAAATCTGCAACGTTTTTAGAGTTTACAAGAACTTCCGTTACAACGTTTGTGTTTGGTTGCTCTTGAAGTGCAACTAAACGTTTTCTTAATAACTCTTCACGTTTTGCAATTTTCGTTTGTAATTCTGCAATATCTTTATTTTTCTTTTCGATTAATTGCTCAGTGTCCGCAACTTTTTTCGTTGTTTCATCAAGCTTTGCAGCATTCTCTTGAACAGACTTATCTAAACCTTGAATTGTTTTGTTTAAGTCATTCATTTGTTTTTGTAATTCATCACGTTCTTGTTGTTGTTTATGTAAAGTGTCATTTTGTGTATTAATTTGTGATTTCACGTCAGAAATTTTATCTTCTGCAAATACATTTGGTGTTAGTCCTGAAAACATTAACCCTGCCACTAATGCGCAAGATGCCATTTTTAGCTTTTTCATTTTATTTTTTACACCGCTTTCTTTTTTCTTTTTCCGTATATAACCTATAAAATTTATACCATAATTCGGGATTTTTTTTGCTAATGTTACGCTTTTGTAAAACAAATGTAATATTATATGTAACTCTATCGCAAAATATGCATATTTTTGTATATATGTGTAGAGTTTTAAAAGTTTTTTTAAGCAAAGAAAAAAACGCAAGGTTTCCCTTACGTTTTATTAAATATACTAATACGGATGAAATCAAAACGTTATTTCATCCATTTCTCAGCCCAATTTTGGACTTCATCCATAACACTTTCTAACGCTTTTCCCTTGTCCGTTAAGCCATACTCGATTCGAACTGGTACTTCTGGATAAACATTACGAACTACAATGCCTTCGCTTTCCAATTCCTTTAAACGCTCTGATAACATACGATCGCTCATATTCGGTATAATATCTGCGATTTCTCTAAAACGTTTTGACTCTTCCAGCAAAGATTTAATAATTAAGCCAGTCCACTTCTTACTAAGCAAAGTAAAAGCTGACTCAAACTTTGGACATAAACAAGAATTATGCTCCATATGTTTCACCTCTCTTCTATTATAATATAGTTTCTTGTAAAAAGTAAGTTATAAAACTTTCCTCATTATTTTATTTTACGTACATTTTACCATTTCCAAATATTAACTTGTCAACTTCACGTAAAATATCCGTAAAAAAACCCTCTTCCGAAAGAGAGCTTTTTATATCTTTATTATTTCGTATACCATCCAAGACCTAGTGCACCTTCACCTAAATGCGTTCCAATTACAGCACCGAAATAACCTGTACGGATTGTAACATGAGGATATTTTGCTTCTAATTCTGCCTTCCATTCATTCGCTTCCTCTTCACGTTGTGCATGAATGATAACTGCTTCCATAGGTACACCTTTACTTGCTTGCTCATCAAAAATTTCAATGATACGTTTTAACGCTTTTTTACGCGTACGAATCTTTTCAAACGGGATAATGATTTTGTCTCTAAAATATAAAACCGGCTTTACTTGTAACAGACTACCGATGAAAGCTTGCGCACTATTTAATCGGCCTCCACGTTGTAAATGGTGTAAATCATCTACTACAAAATAAGCGTCCATCGTTTTCTTCATTTCATCAAAACGGGCGATAATCTCTTTTGGATCCTTCCCTTCGCTTGCTAGCTTTGCACCTTCACGCACGTAGAATCCTTGTACTTCACAACTAATTTCAGAGTCGTACGTATATACATCAATACCCTCTACCATTTGACCAGCTGTCGTTGAAGTTTGATATGTACCACTAATCCCACTTGAAAGATGAATGCTAATAACTGCATCATAATCCTTAGATAATTCTTCATATAGCTCAACAAACTTTCCGATTGCTGGTTGAGAAGTTTTTGGAAGTTCTTCTTGCTCACGTACTTTTACATAAAAATCATCTGCTGAAATTTCAGCTTCTTCTTGATAAGATTCCGTTCCAAACACAACGTTTAATGGAATCATATATATATTGAGTTCATCACGAATATGCTTCGGTATATATGCTGTACTATCAGTAACAATAGCTGTTTTCATTTTCGTACCTGCCTTATAAAAAAGTTTTTATTTCCTAATTTTACACGAAAACTAAAAATGGTGCATCCATACATGAAAATGCGGGTTTGAAATTATACTCATCATCTCGACAAATTACAA
Organism: Bacillus cereus group sp. Bc031; assembly: GCF_027716265.1. NCBI lineage: Bacteria > Bacillati > Bacillota > Bacilli > Caryophanales > Bacillaceae > Bacillus > Bacillus cereus group sp. Bc031. Next base: position 1,560 of record NZ_JAQFUL010000035.1, on the reverse strand, counting down.
CAAAAAGGTAAAACACTCACCAAAAATTTCAGCTTATTTATAAAAAATGTTTGAATATAAAAACGCCCGCTTTTAAAATGTAAAGTACTAGTCATTTTGATGGATAGGAGCGTATACAAGTGTTATTACAATATTTAACAATAAAAGACTACGGTGAACACGAAATTGTTATTCAAAAATCAAGATTCATCTGTTATGTTAGTCGTGCTACAACCGAAGAAGAGGCTCAAGAATTCATACAAAAAATCAAAAAACAAAACTGGAATGCAACACATAATTGTTCTGCTTATTTAATTGGCGAACAAGATCAAATTCAAAAAGCAAATGATGATGGTGAACCTAGCGGTACAGCTGGCGTACCTATGTTAGAGGTACTAAAAAAACGCGGTTTAAAAGATACCGTCGTTGTCGTTACCCGCTATTTTGGTGGCATCAAACTGGGCGCTGGTGGATTAATTCGCGCATATGGAAAATGTACAAGCGAAGGCATTAATCATGTCGGTGTTGTCGAGCGAAAATTAATGCGTGTTATCCAGACCGAAATTGATTACACATTACTTGGTAAAATTGAAAATGAATTACGCAATTCAAAATATGCCATTAAAGATATACATTACCTCGAAAATGTCACATTTGATACGTATGTAGAAGAAGATGGAAAACAACCATTCACGGATTGGATGATTGAATTAACAAATGGGAAATGTACAATTACAGAAGGAGATATGTTGTACTTAGAACAAGATGTTATCTAAGAATAAATACTGTATCGCCTTTAAAGATTAATGTAGTGAATTACTTTCCTACAAATGGACTAAGGAGATTATATATGGAAGAACGTTATTATCATCTCCAAAATAGCAGAATAAAAAAGAAACGAAGAAGAAAGTTTTTCTACTTCCTTATTTTCTTATTTTTATTTGGTAGTGTAGGACTTTATATATTAAATTCCTACTCTTCTCTCATGGGGATGTATAGTGGTTTTACTCGTGAAAAATCGGATTTGAGAACCGAAGATGTAGAAATTACAAAGGAGCCTTTTACACTCCTTATTATGGGTATAGAAGATTATGCAACAGACGGCCAAAATGGTCGTACAGATTCATTAATGTTTGCGACAGTCAATCCGAAAACACAAAAGATTTCGCTTATGAGTATTCCTCGGGATAGTCGCGTTCCAATTGTCGGAAAGAATAAAGAGGACAAAATTAACGCTGCGCATGCTTACGGCGGAGAAGAAATGGCAATCAAAACTGTCGAAGGTTTTCTAAAAGTGCCTGTCGACCATTATCTTAAAATTGATTTCCAAGGCTTTAAAGGTATTGTTGATGCTGTTGGCGGTGTTACTGTTGATGTCCCATTCGATTTTTGGGAGCGTTCAGACGTGGATTACTACAAAAAAATCGAATTTAAGCAAGGACAACAAGAATTAAATGGTGAAGAAGCACTCGCTTACGTTCGTATGCGAAAGCAAGATCCGAATGGTGGTGCGACACGTTCCTAAGTGAAAAGCTTAGGCATTGTCGAACTTACAGTTCAACAGTGAACTGTCATTCCAAG
>NZ_JAQFUL010000034.1:0-50757 GCF_027716265.1 Bacillus cereus group sp. Bc031 | reverse complement strand
GAATTTATATTTTCTAGACATAATAAAACCGCACCTCCAATTGTTAGTTATTTGTCTAACAAATTGGGTGCGGTTCAAAAGTGGGCGGTTCGCAAGTTGGAAAACTAATTAAGTTGCTATGACCACACCATCTATTTTCTCAGAATAGTGATGGGTTACTGAAGACAGGAGTTTCTCAGGCTTCTGTCTTTTTTAGTTTACGTATATTGCTAACTCTTTTATGCAAAAATCTTCCGTTTTTTAGTTTACAAAATATTTGAATTTTGATAACATGGGAAAATCGCTTTTTTAGAGTTAACTATCTGTTTACATTATAACATGATTTATTAGTAAAAATGCAAGCGAAAAAGTTTTGTTAAAGGAACATAATTTATTAGTAAAAATACAAGAGTGATTCAATGATATCGACAGCTGAGTAAATTCTACTTAGCTGTTTTCTTTTGTTCTGATCAATATTTAGATGTTTCATTAGAGTTTTGTATTTTCCCTGAATAAGTGCTTCATGTGGAACGGACAGGATTTTGTTATTTATGTGGATATTCCGATGTTGTTTCTTGATGTGAGTTAAAAAGATATAATGGAATTATAAGGTATACAAGATTCTCTTGGGAAGGGGACGGGGCTATGCAGAAAAATAGCGAGTTATACAAACGGGTACGATTATCGGGGTATTCAAGAAACATTAAGCAGTATACTTTAGAATCCTATTTTGATTCTGTTTGGGGAGAAGAAGATGAAAAGTACTTGGAGTTGCATCTTGAAATCATAAGGAGAATTCAAAAGAGATATAAACATAGTGATGAAACAATGGTAGTGGTAATAGATTATGTTTTACATATATCAAACGGGATATTGAATTGTAGATACATAGAGTATATTGCTTGTATGGTAATAGGCGAGGGTATTAATACGACGGTTAATCTATTGAAGTATTTATATAACGAGAAACCACTATGGCGAGAGATTGAAAGAGGATTGGAGGCTAAGTGAGTATGCTTATCGTCTTTCGCGCACCGTTCATCATCCTTGGGTTGTATGCCTAAGGCGGTTGCTCGTACATCATCTACAGAAGGAGCTAACCATGCAAGAATTTGCATATTGATTGCTAAAAATTGCGTGGTAAAACACTTGAAATGTAGGCTCATATGCGATATCATGTGCAGACCTCAGAAGTGAGGAAAATATACCTAGAAAGGAATGATGAAATTGAGTCGAGACTTTTACAGGATGGACACTGATAAGAGTTGGGAAGCTTACATGAGAGATGCGATGAGAGATGTAAAACTAAGAGGACAGTACGACGATAACGACATGAACTACACAAATAAATTAATTGAGGATATTGCTTTAAATAGGCGCTACCGTGATAAGTACGATATATTCACGGCTGATGTATCTCCAATGAAGAAAGGAAGATTTATATGGAACTAACAAAAGAACAGCTTATGCAGAAGTTACGAGAAGAACACGGCATTACAGAATTTAAGACAGAAGCACAGCAAGTAAGAGACAGAGAGTATTTTGAGAAGAAGGACAAGCAAGATAAACGATACTTTGTATGGCAAAACACTATCAACCATTTAGCCGTACAATACTCACTGAATCCTATCCAAAAAGGAGCGCTACTTATTATGAGTACCTTCCTAGAAAACAATGGAGACGGAAAGCTATTTGATACTGAGGGTTCTACCTTTACAGTAAACAAGATAGCCGAACTTTCAGGAATGTCCACCCGTCAAGCAAGGAGAATCATAAAAGAGTGTGAAAACATTGGAGCATTGACAATTGAGAAGGTTGGGCGAAACATTGAGATTACCTTCACGGATATGCTTTACAGTTGCGGAACATTGGAGAAGAACAAAATGGATCAATTCGCTAAAGTTTTCAAATTACCTATAAGAGAACTAGCTTCAAAGTTTTCACTAAAGGAATTAGGATTGCTTGCTGATTTGTTACCGCACTTCCACAAAGACAGTCATATCTTATGTGATAACCCTACTTGGAACGGCTCAGAAGGTATGAAAGTATGGAGAAGAAAAGATATCGTTGAAGTTACTGGACATAACAAGAAATTCGTTTCGGCAACAATCATGAAGTTTATCCGAAAAGGGGTCATGTTAGAGACTAAGAGATTGATAGACGTGTTGTATTTACACCCTGATTATGTAAGTCGTAGTGATGAGAAGAAGATTCTAGACACAATAAAAGAAGTCGCTAGCGGTTACGCCAACGACTCCAAAGTTAAATACCGATAATTTCCTAAAAAGTCGTCTCCTCCTCCCCAGGTTTGGACGGCTTTTTAGTTCCTATAAACATTATAGCAATTACACGGAAGAAGCCAATACTAATTGGTAAATATTAGGAGTGTCGATTTTGTCCATTTTTGAGCATTTGAGGGGTTGATTTTGTCCATTTTCGAAATGGCTCAAACCCTTGGGAGAGTAAGGTGAAACCCTGTTTTGTCCACTTCTCACCTCTTATACCTCTTATTTATCTATAGTGTTTGGACATAAATGCATAGCCGTACTAGTAAGATAATATCAATAAAGATACATGTGTCGCACACTCCACATGACGTCGCTATCGCTCCATCTACCGTTACTTATGATATACATATAGATATAATGAACGGATAGTGTGAACGTAGTGAAACACAGGGGAACGTAGTGACACAATCTCTATAGATACACACATGACTGAATCAGTCAAGAATACCTTAATAGATACACTGCATAGATACATACATTCTATAGCTACACTTGATTGACGATTGAAACTACGGTGGATTAATCTCCAAAGGTGATACTTATAAGAAATACCTGATAAGGGTAGGCGTAGCCATTGCATGTATGTAAAACTCTTAAGAGAGTGCCGATGCTCAAACGATATATACTCCTATATATGGGAAATACTCTCGGGAAATGACCTCTAAAGTATACACTATTTTGCATATCTCAACTGTACAACTCATAGAAATCACACCTCTAAAGGGAAGATGTACGGAATAGACATCATTTATGCATCTATATTAGCTAAAACTGAATGCTATAATCCTCATGTGAAGTACTTGGAAGTATTGACACCATTGAAGAAATCCCGTCATTAAAGGATTTCACAATAGGAAGCACCTAAATGACTACCGATAACGCAGATTATGACAACTGAATGTGAAATACATCACGTATTCATTATTTCAACATGGATCGAAATGATAAAACTAAATAGCTACATACTCTCATACACTCTAAAGTAGTCCCGTCCTCACCAGATACAATAGCTACATCCTCCTGAGACTATCCTCTAAAGTAGTCCCATCATATCCAGATAGAATACTTACCTTAGATGTTCCCGTCCTCATCAGGTACATACACACAGGCACAATCCATAATCATACACTGTACGGATACACTCCTCTAAAGTATGCCACTTAAAGCTACACTAGATAGCTACCCTCATATGCTACAGCTATACATACAGTACTATCTATCACAGTACATACAATGAAGAGAGTACATCATACAGTAAGTAGTATCCACACAGGTACATATAAGTATGAGAGCACCACCACACAGAGACACCACACAGACCACTCATTGTGATACAACTACAGAGAGGATGAGACACACCGATGTACGACACACACCACAGAGGATGTGAGACACCAATGAGGGAGACAATGGAGAGGACGACACCGACGATGATACAACAACAGAGACGGCGATGAGAGAGACAACAGAGAAGGAGAGAGACGGAAAGAAAAAGAAATCGAATGAGGAGAGGAAAGGGAAGAAGACGGAGAGAGAAGAGAAAGAGTCAACCACCACAGATACATACTGTGTCTCCTCCTGTGCTCATCACCGAAGAGAATCAGAGAGCGAAAGAAAACTTCGAAGAGGGGACGAGACCTTGGGGGGTATCAAGGAAAGAGTGGAGGTGCAGTCGGGAGTCGTCTCTTAAAAGGTATCCGTGTGTGATTGCCCCATGCCCCCGAAAGTTTCCCTACATGTGATTGGGCAATTGTGACCTCTCAGATTGTCTCAAAAGAGATTCTACAGATATTCGCAATAAAAATGTACCCTAAACGTAAAAAACCTCACAGGAAGGAATCTGGTTGATACAATTGTATCATTGACGGATAATTATATTTAATGTTATAATAAAAAGTTTATCTAAACTATTGACATTTATGGGGCATTCCTCTATAATTATAAATATAGAAGAAATTCCCTCTACAATCGTTTACCTAGTGAGATACGTAAATGAGTAATTCCCACAATTATAGAATCGCCCTTCTCTTAAGAGACCTTCAACGCTCGTTCCCCTAAAAAGTTCAAGTCCACTGAAGTAGTCTCATAGAGTTATTTCCGAACGGTATTTCCACACGAGATGATTCTATGAGGTTACATCCGTTGAATGATACAATCATCGTCATTACGGAAAGTCTCAACCTCATTGCCCATTACGGTTGCAATACTAAATAGTAGGAGTCCTTACTCGGGAGTATCTACCGCACAGGTGCTCCCGTAAAGTACTTCTACCTCCCTTTCTCTATATTCCATTGTGATTTCATTGTTCAGTTCAATCTTATTATCTCCCCTTATAATCTTATAGGAGAGCACGGAAAACTCTCCTGTTAAGCAAAGCTCTTAAGGTACGCTACTGGTTTCATCCTCCTCTCCAGTAAACTTGAGAGTTTTGCTTAATCTATACCCATAGTGTCCCAAAACGGACATATCCCACAAAGAAAGAAGATGATTCCCCTTATGAGAATGACCATTTCGATAAACATTCCTGACATAGACAAGCGTTGCGAGAAAGAATTAAAGTTCCTCATGTACGTCCACTTGTTTGCCAAGAGGCCAATCCAAAACTTGTGCTTCATCTCGGGTATCCAACCTAAACAATTGTACAGAGCTTGGAAGGGTGAAAGCTCCTACCGATCTCAGCAAGCAACCGCACTTGCCTTAATTGCAAATCTACCCTATTCGGTAACTGATGAAACAATCGAGTACGCATGTAAGGTAATTGACTTGATTGCTGAATCATTCGATACAATCCTACAAGATGATAAGGAGGTGTATAATTAATGGGACTACAGAGAGTTAAACGCAACAGACACTTAAATGATGCTCCACTCATTCCAGATACTCAAAAGGACATAGGCGTTTATGGAAAGCACGACAATGCCCTAGCTATGCATGGTGACCTTACATCAGCATTGGATACACTCCGAGAGATTAATCCCAAGTGGGAGAAGTTCCTATTTGCATATGTCGGTGAAGCACAATTTTCTCCCATGAAAGCAGCAGAACTTGTAGGCTACGCACCCCACTACGGATATGCCATCACAAGCGATCCCCGATTTAGATACGCTTATCAGTGCTACAGACAGGAAGCATCCTTCCATGAAATCGCCGATGGTTTTAGACTCCTAAAGAAACTTACAGATATCGCTGAAGATCGAACCACTACTCATGTAGCTCTCCCCACTGGAACGGTGAAAATTCCAACTCCTATCAAAGACCAATCAAAAGCTCTAGAATTGTTAGCTCGCTTCCATGGTTTCTTTGACTCTCAAGCTATGAACGTCCAAGTTGGCAACCGACAAATTATAGTAGACTTTGATGATGCCACTAAGGAAACACTTGCCAAGGAAGGCAAGTTCGATCTTGAGAAAGATGACTTCATAGACGGTGACGACAGAGACACTATTGATGTAGTCATTGAAGATTAAAAGACAAATATAAAACTAGAGCGAATGCTCAATACAATTAGAAAAGGATGATTGAACAATGAATTTAAACAATATCAATCCGCGGGTACTATCACGATTAGAGAAAATGGCACAAGCTGAAGAAGCAAAGTTCCAAGCTGAATTATCTAAAGAGAAACATCTATTGGAACAACTAAAGGATGCAAAACACTACGCTACATACGGCTCAATTCAAAACGCTGAAACTTTAGTCAATATCGATGGTGTGACTTGTTTAGCCACTACAGACGGTCATTCCCGTATTTCATCTATTAAGGTACTCGACCAAGAAGTGTACAATGAGATGAACTTACAAGACAAGCAAGCTATTAAGCAATACGACAAGGTGCTAGCTGCCCGTCTAGACCATAATGATTACACAATTGGAGAGAAATCAGACAAGTTCTATAAAGTATTCTCGGATGCTCAAGGTCAACCATTCGATTTAATCCAAGAGAGAGGTAGAGACATTGAGAAGGAAGTACCATCTTCAGAGGTTTGGAGTCACTTTTCTTCAGCGGAACACCGTCAAGCGGGAATCACTAAAAGAGCAGAAGCTCTTATAGATATCAACTCCCCTCAACATCTTGCAGGACTATCTAAACAGGTTATGGAGCAACAAGCTAAAGTGGAATACATGATTGAGAATGCAGACTTTCCAGTGTCCGCTGAAGGAGGTCAAGGCGAATGAGCACTACTACAACCTCTCAAGAAACACTCCATCAAGTAAAAGCTACAGACGGGGCTTCCTTCATCCTTTCGGATGGGGAGGTCTTGTCTATCCTCAACCGCATGCAGTTCCCCTATGTAAAACCTTCAATAGAATCTCTCCTCACTCATAAGAATCTCATATTAGTACCACGATACAGAATGACAAAGAACCTCAAAAAGTATCATCCCCTGCAAGTACTACGTGAAACAGACTCATATGTATTCATGTGTGAGAAAGAACGCTTTAGGGAGACGGTAGCGCATGAGATTAAAGAATCACACACGAGACACCTTTTAGATGAACTGGACGAGGAAATCTTACAAGGTCGATTAACGGATAAGCGTAGAAATACTTACTTGTTAAAACAAAGCTAAATTATATTTGAAAGCATAGGCTCATCTATAAAGGTGGGTTTTTTTTGTAGATTTAGTCGGAAAACGCAATTTATTGCGGTATTTATTTAACAAAATCCACACTTTGCGGCTTGTACAAATAGTAAGATGTGCGGTAAAATGTGAATAATGATAAACATCGTTAAGAGTAAACGGTATCAACAACCGTATTGAACAAAAACATTCCTCATTATACGTATTCAACCTCTAAAGTATCGTAATTGAGCGAACACGTCCCCTTATTATCGATACATCGTCCACATTCCAATGTCTTTAAATCCTAGTCGTTTATAAATTCGTCCAGCAGCTGGATTGTTATAAAATAAACAAAGTGTTCGGCCGTCTTTCGTAAAGTCTTGAATCATTTTTTGTAATATGAGTGAAGCGAATCCATTTCCGCGATAATTCGGGTGTGTACATACACCAACTACCATAGCGGATAATGAATTTTCAGCGGAAGTAGAGGCGGATGCGATGATTACGCCATCTTCTTCAATAAAGTATGTGCGTCCTGTATTTGTTTGGATAGCCTGTCTTAATATTTTCTCTGATTCATTGGTAGTCGGAAATTCAGCGATGTCACTTCGTAATTTCATAATTCGTTCTATATCATCGAGTGAGGCAAGTTTAATTGTTTCATGAATTGGTGTGCTAGGTAAGTTGTTGTCATTTAGACATTCACAAAAATACATTTCATTTTTGACGCCTAATTGTAGACTTGGAGCAGTTTCAAAATTTTCTACAATAGTTGACTTACCAGAGAGTTTAAGTGGCTTATATGTGGAAAGAAGTGCCTCATAATCAGTGGTAATAAATTCTTCTTTACTATAGGGTATAAATGAATCGTGGAATCGGAGTAGAATTGATTTTAATGTTCCATTCTCTTTAAATACTCCCCATAATTCTTGAAAATCTGTGTCATAACCGAAAGCTTCAATATCTCCAATAATAAACAAGTTAAGGGCTGCTTCTTCTTTTAGGTAAGCGAATACTTGTTCATGATCTTTCTTTGTTAATTTTCTTATCATAAAGAATCGACCTCTTTTTTTATTTTTCTAAATATTACAACTTAAGTTTTTTGAAATCAATATAAAATTTTATGTTTAGTTCACAAACTTTCGGAAAAACTAGGAAAGATATGACAAAGGAGGTTATGAACGGTGGATCATCCAATTCAAGGGTTAATGAAAGCAGCAATGGAAAATTTAAAAGAAATGGTCGATGTAAATACGATTGTTGGAGAGCCTGTTCAGACGGCTGACGGTGGTGTAGTGTTAACGGTTTCTAAAGTAGCGTTCGGTTTTGGAGCAGGAGGTTCTGATTTCCAAACGAATGATGGACAAAGAGCGAACGGTAACCCTGCATTTGGTGGAGGTAGCGCGGGTGGTGTTTCTATTACACCAGTAGCATTTCTTGTGGTGAATAAAGATGGAGTAAATATTCTGCATCTACAAAATGCGACACATTTAGCGGAAAAAATGATTGAATTAGCTCCACAAACAATTGATAAAATTCAATCGATGTTCCAAAAAGATGAAAAGAAAGAGGGAAATCATCATCCTCAAAACCCAGATGAAATCCTTTAAAAACGCCTGCTCACGAGCAGGTGTTTTTTCTTGTAATCACTATGTAATAAAACACATGAAATTGTAAATAGTTTTTGAAGTTTTTTCTATGTTTCTAAAATTTTTCATGTTAAAATATGCTATAGAATTGAAACATATAAAACGAAGGTGGCTAGGTGCTTTGTCTGGAGGATCTGACCAAGTAAAGAATATGATATATATTAATGGTAATCGTCGAGGTCATTGTTTTATTACATCAGGAATTACGTTTAAAGAGTTTGCAAGTAACATCCCTTCACCGCTTCATCAAGTGTTGCTTTTAAAGCATAACTTTGAATGGACAGATTTTCATTATCATACTTTATTTGAATATGTTGAGGAAGAAAATATACATAAGTTAATTCAAGCAGAGATTGATGAATTTGATGAATTTTGTTGGGTAGATTTTGATGATGCAAGCGATTTAGATGAACTAGAGCCAAAAGAAATTGCAGAGCTTTTATATTTGGCTCACAAAAAAGAACCACTTGCAAGAACGTTCTTTCCGTTATTGAAAAATAGATTTGTTTATTTTTCACATGATGACGGATGGTACAACAAAGTGTATTATCGTAGAATTGCAGACTTTGTAGGGATGTTAAGTAAAGTTATTCCTTATAAACTCGGTGCTTTCGGTAAGAAACGTTTTTCTTTCTTCCAAAAATCAAAAATTTTCCCAGCAATTTCAAAAGAAGTGATTATGGGGCTTATTCCATTAATGGAAGATGGTCTTTATATTGATCTGGCAGGGAAAATTGAGTCAAGAAGGGGTCTTGAAATTCCAGTTTATGTAGTCGGTTCGTATGAAAGTACGGATGAGGTACTAGATAATATCGATGAATTGAAAGAAGAAGCAACAGAGACTGGTTGGCTTATTTTTGATAAGAAAGAACAAGAGTGGCAATGGGTTGTGGACTAAGAAAACTTGGCGCATGCAGTCAAGTTTTCTTGTCTTTTGAAAGGAGTACAAATGAAGAAATATTATACAATTGTGGGCATTGTAAGTATTATTCTTGTGGCAATTTTACTTATAACTTGTCCGAAAGAATCAGATTTTAAATTGTATCTAGAAGATAAGTATGCATTGAAATGTGACGAGAGTAGTTTTGAATGCACACAAAATGTAGATGGTAAAAAAGAAAAACTAAAATTTGAAAGTACAGATGCACGAAATGGTGTATTCTTTATGACTGTAAAGCAAACATTTAAAACAGAAGCTGATGTTACGAAAGAATATAGCGGGGTAGGAATGTTTGGTACATTTCTTTTTGTTTCAGAGAAGACTTTCTAGTAATAGAAGGTCTTTTTTTTATGCTTATGTTCATATAGATGAAGTAAGACAAGCATAGGAGGGATATTGATGAAGAACACATGTATTGTTTGTGGCGGTGAGGAGTTTTTCTCTTCTACATTATACGCACGTACAAAACAAGATTGGGCGTATGCACCAAATATGTATCGATTTGAAAAGGTGTTTATTGAGCACCGGGATGAAGAAAATTATCCAGTGTTCCAAGAAATTACAGCAAAGCATTGTTGTGGATGCGGTCATATTATGTTGTATCACGAATGAACACACCAAGTATAACTTGGTGTGTTTTTTTAAAACGCTGACAAAGCAAGCGGATAAAGTAAAGTAAATAAAACAGAAAAACTACCAAAACCAATTGCTGTATATCCAAGTGTTCTTGCTCCGAAATTGACAGCTAATAAGCCAACTAAAATCGCAAGGGAACCGAGTGTAACTGGATAAAATGCAATGGAGAAAAGCGAAAGAAATAAAGCGACATAGCCTATCATTGCACCGGTATTTGTACCTTCTATTTCATTTGCAATTTCTTTACGCTTATGTCTAATTGGTAAGCCAGCTGGTGATATTTCAGCTGCATACTCTTCGTTTTTTTCACCACTTTTAAAATGATGATTTCTCTTTCTTCGCATGTACATCCCTCTCTTTCAATTGGGTGTACCTATAGTATCTTTCATCAAGAGAAGAACATGAGTATGAGTTAAACCCAAGTAAAGCAAAAATTGGAGAATAAAGATTCCTTCATTAGCATGTACATTTCCTTATGAAGATAAAACAGGAATTTTGGAAAATGATGTAGAATGAAATGAGTGATAAAGCGTGAAGGTAGGGGAATATATGACGAAATTTAATTGGCATGAATCAGCAGAAAAGAAATGGGATAGTAGTGCAGAGTTTTGGAATCAAAATAGTCAGGAGATGTGGGACAGCGGGAGTAGGAGTACAATTATTCCGTTTTTTGAACAGTACGTGAAGAAAGAAGCGCAAGTGCTTGATGTTGGTTGTGGTGATGGATACGGTACATATAAATTAAGTCGCGCGGGCTATAAAGCAGTTGGAGTGGATATATCAGAAGTGATGATTCAAAAAGGGAAGGAGCGCGGAGAAGGGCCTGATTTATCTTTTATAAAAGGAGATCTTTCTTCCTTACCATTTGAAAATGAACAATTTGAAGCAATTATGGCAATTAATTCTTTAGAATGGACCGAGGAGCCATTACGAGCATTAAATGAGATAAAGCGTGTTCTAAAAAGTGATGGATATGCATGTATTGCAATTTTAGGACCGACAGCAAAGCCAAGAGAGAACAGTTATCCTCGTTTATACGGCAAAGACGTTGTTTGTAATACGATGATGCCCTGGGAATTTGAACAGTTAGCGAAAGAACAAGGTTTTGAAGTTGTAGATGGAATCGGTGTATATAAGCGCGGAGTAAATGAGAAGATGCTAGGTCAACTCCCTACAGAGTTACAACAATCGTTAACATTCTTATGGGTATTTATGTTAAAAAACGTATAAAGAAATGAAAGAATTTTTAGGAGGTAAATAAGTGCAGAAAATACAAAAAACTGATACAATATCATCAGAACCAATTAAAGGGGGACTAGGGTATATGACAACTACTACAACAGTTAAATCCGACATTGAAATCGCACAAGAAGCGAGTATGAAGAAGATTCAAGAAATTGCAGCTGATTTAAATATTTTAGAAGATGAATTAGAGCCATACGGGCATTATAAAGGTAAGTTATCTCTTGATATTTTTAAGCGCTTACAGAATGAGAAAGACGGTAAAGTTGTTTTAGTAACAGCGATTAACCCAACTCCAGCTGGAGAAGGTAAATCAACAGTAACAGTTGGTTTAGGTCAAGCTTTTAATAAAATTGGTAAGAAAACAGTAATTGCACTTCGTGAACCATCTCTTGGACCAACGATGGGACTAAAAGGTGGAGCAGCAGGTGGTGGTTTTTCACAGGTTGTACCTATGGAAGATATTAATCTTCACTTTACTGGAGATATCCATGCGATCACAACTGCTAATAACGCGTTAGCTGCGTTTATTGATAATCATATCCAGCAAGGAAATACACTTGGAATTGATACGCGTAAAATCGTTTGGAAACGCTGTGTTGACTTAAATGATCGTGCTCTACGTAACGTAGTAATTGGTCTTGGTGGACCAGTTCAAGGTGTACCACGTGAAGATGGTTTCGATATTACAGTAGCATCTGAAATTATGGCCGTATTCTGCCTTGCAACAGATATTCAAGATTTAAAAGCGCGTCTATCTCGCATCGTAGTTGCTTATAACTTTACAAATCAACCTGTAACGGTTAAAGATTTAGGGGTAGAAGGTGCGTTAACATTACTACTAAAAGACGCATTAAAACCAAACTTAGTACAAACGTTAGAAAATACACCAGCTATCATTCACGGCGGACCATTTGCGAATATCGCTCACGGTTGTAACAGTGTTATCGCTACTACAATGGCAGCAAAATTAGGTGATTATGTTATTACAGAAGCTGGATTCGGTGCGGATTTAGGCGCTGAGAAGTTTTTAGATATTAAAGCTCGTGCAGCTGGTATTAAACCAGAAGCGGTTGTTATTGTTGCGACGATTCGTGCGCTTAAAATGCATGGCGGCGTAGCAAAAGATCAATTAAAAGAAGAAAATGTAGATGCATTAGCAAAAGGTATGGAAAACTTACAGAAGCATGTTGAAACAATTCAAAGCTTCGGTGTGCCTTTCGTAATTGCAATTAATAAATTCATTACAGATACAGATGCAGAAGTTGCATACTTACAAGAATGGTGTAATGAGCGTGGCTATGCAGTATCCTTAACGGAAGTTTGGGAGAAAGGCGGCCAAGGCGGAGTTGACCTTGCTGAAAAAGTGTTAAAAGAAATTGAAAAAGGTGAAAACAACTACGCACCACTTTATGAATTAGAATTACCATTAGAAGAGAAAATTCGTACAATTGCTCAAAAAGTGTACGGCGCAAAAGATATTGAATTTGCTCCGAAAGCACGTAAGCAATTAGCTCAATATGAAGGAGAAGGTTGGAGTAACCTACCAGTTTGTATGGCGAAAACACAATACTCTCTTTCTGACGATGCAACGAAATTAGGTCGCCCATCTGACTTTATCGTTACAATTCGTGAGCTAAAACCATCTATCGGTGCAGGCTTTATCGTTGCGTTAACAGGAACAATGTTAACAATGCCAGGCCTTCCAAAACAACCAGCAGCACTACAAATGGATGTAAATGAAGATGGAAAAGCAGTAGGTTTATTCTAAAAGGTTGTAATTCATCTCGTTTATCTGTAAACTATATATACATCAAGTGGCGCCTTTCCATCGAAAGGCGCCTGTTTTTTGGAGGAAATTATGTTTGATCCAACTGCTTTTGATAATTTAAAAGTAATCGTAGAAGGCGCTGTTTATGATTTTGATTTACATGGAGATATTCTTGTAACTGATCGAAAAGATATGATGGACCTTGCTTCATTAAGTCGTATATATCATATTTCATTTCAATTAACAGAACCATTCGAACCGTTAGTAGAAGCAACATTTTCACTATCTGTAGATGCAAAGAACTTGTCTGGTGAAATATTAGAAGTACCACAATTTACACCAGGTTGTGAAATGAAATTAGCATTTTCATTCCCGATAGAAAAACCAGAAGTAATGTGCAAAGAAATTGAAACTTTCATGCATTCTATATGGGGAAAAGAAAGAATGATTACGCAAAAACTTTCATACGAATATAATAAGCAAGCGATTTCATATCATAATAAGGTAGAGGTTCTATTTCAAAAAGCGATTACAGAAGACCATGTTGATGATTTAATAGCTGTTATTTCACACATGATAGAAACGGTGCGAACAATACAACATTTTCTTCAAAAATAGAGATAAAGGAGAAAAACAAATGATAAAAGATATGCAACCATTTTTACAACAAGCTTGGGAGAAGGCTGGTTTTAAAGAATTAACTGAAATTCAAAAACAAGCGATTCCAACTATTTTAGAAGGACAAGACGTTATAGCTGAATCTCCAACTGGAACAGGAAAAACATTAGCGTACTTATTACCCCTTTTACATAAAATTAATCCTGAAGTAAAACAGCCCCAAGTTGTTGTTTTGGCACCAACACGTGAACTTGTCATGCAAATTCATGAAGAGGTTCAAAAGTTTACAGCAGGAACTGAGATTTCAGGTGCATCTTTAATTGGTGGTGCAGATATTAAGCGCCAAGTTGAAAAATTAAAGAAACACCCAAGAGTGATTGTCGGTTCACCAGGACGTATTTTAGAATTAATTCGTATGAAAAAGCTCAAAATGCATGAAGTGAAAACAATTGTATTTGATGAGTTTGATCAAATTGTAAAACAAAAGATGATGGGCGCTGTACAAGATGTAATTAAATCTACGATGCGCGATCGTCAATTAGTATTCTTCTCGGCTACAATGACAAAAGCTGCAGAAGATGCGGCACGTGACTTAGCAGTTGAACCACAATTAGTACGTGTAACACGAGCAGAGTCAAAAAGCTTAGTTGAGCATACGTATATCATTTGTGAGCGACGCGAGAAAAATGATTACGTAAGAAGAATTATGCATATGGGCGATGTAAAAGCAGTTGCTTTCTTAAACGACCCATTCCGTTTAGACGAAATTACAGAGAAATTGAAATTCCGTAAAATGAAAGCAGCGGCTCTTCATGCAGAAGCAAGTAAACAAGAGCGTGAAGCGACGATGCGTGCTTTCCGCGGAGGAAAATTAGAAATTTTACTTGCTACTGATATTGCAGCACGCGGTATCGATATTGACGATTTAACACATGTAATTCACTTGGAATTACCAGACACAGTAGACCAATATATTCACCGCTCTGGACGTACTGGACGTATGGGTAAAGAAGGAACTGTTGTATCTCTTGTAACACCGCAAGAAGAGCGTAAATTACTACAATTTGCGAAAAAACTAGGTATCGTATTTACGAAGCAAGAAATGTTCAAAGGAACATTTGTAGAAACAAAACCGAAAGCACCAAAGAAAAAGAAACCAGCATTTACTGGGAAGAAAAAGCCTAGATAAATGATGAGGAAGGCGTAACTATTTGTAGTTACGCCTTTTTTATTTGTAATCAAGTGATAATGGGAATTGTATTAGTGTTTTTTATGTGCCTATCATATATATGCTTTTACTGGGAGTATCGAAAAAAGGGTAGTTTATTTATTTCGTTTATACGAGGAAATAATATAAAAAAAGTCGAATATTAAACTGATACGAAATAATAAAAAGAAGGTACACATATGGATAGGAAATTAGGAATGTTTTTAAATACGAAACATATTGAAGTAAACGAAGGAATAAAGAAGGCGAGAGAATGGGGGTTAGAATATATTCAATTATATGCTATGAATTCGACTTTCAACTTAGCTAACATTTCAAAGGTACAATGGAACACATTAAAAGAAAACTTATCTTTTAATGAGATTCAAGTCCCGTCATTAGCAATTAGCTTCGGAGAAAATGGAATGATAGGAACTGAAGCTGGATGTGCAATAGAGAGTCTTAAATATATTACTGATAAAGGGTTAAGGTTAGGAGCTAACATAGTAACTGCCCATATTGGGAAAATCCCTGATGATGAAAATAGTGAGTACTATGATAAAATGATACGTGTTTGTAATGAAATAGGAGACTTAGCGTTCAGATTTGGAGGATTTTTCGCTATTGAGACAGGATCTGAAAAAGCGATAGTGTTAAAGCGATTTATAGAAAATATAAATTCAAAAGGATTAGCGGTTAACTTTGACCCAGCAAATTTAATTAGTGATGTAAATGAAAATCCGGTAGAAGGTTTATTGCTATTAAAAGATTATATAGTACAAACTCATATTAAAGATTGTACAAAAGTGAAAAGCGATAGTTCAAGTAAGTATATTGAAGTAGCAGTAGGAAATGGTGAAGTGGATTTCGATATATTCTTCAAGGTATTAGATGAAATTGGATTCAATGGATATAACATGATTGAAAGAAATGATTATTTTGATGAACTGGATGGGATGAGTCAGTCGATAAATTTTGCAAAGAAGTACATACCAACTCAAAAGGAATAACGATAGTATTTGTAGAAAGCTACATAGAATATAAAAACCATTAGGGGGAAATGCAATGATCCATAAAGTAGGACAAATTATGTTATATGTAAATAATCAAGATGAGGCAGTAAATTTTTGGACGGAAAAGGTAGGATTTCATGTAGTTGCAGAGGAAGATAATAAACAAGGAATGAGATGGATTGAAATCGCTCCAACTAACGGTGCTGAAACGAGCATTATATTACATAATAAAGAAGTTATCTCTAAGATGAGCCCAGAATTGAATCTTGGTACACCGTCTTTAATGTTCTTCTCAGAAAATCTTGATCAATTATATGCAGATTTAAAAAATAAAAATGTTACTGTTGGCGAAATGGTAACTATGCCTTCTGGTAAAGTATTTAACTTTGCTGATAGTGAAGGGAATTATTTTGCGGTTATGGAAAAGAACCGATAATAATATTGTTATGTGAAAATCCCCCCTCAAATATATTGAGGGGGATTACATATTTGAAGTGGATTTTTCATTAGAGAGTTGATTAATATAAAATACGCCTTTTTCAATAGCTGTCTCAATATAACCAATGATTTGATTAAACGTAAACACCTGTAAGTCTTCATGCAAATGTTGCTTTGGATACAACATATCTTCAAAAAGATATTTTCGAAATTCTAAAACATTTTCTTTAGAAACCTCTTCAATATCGACAATGTGAGCATTTTGATTGAGAAGCGAGAAGAGCTGTTGTTCTTTATCGTAATGATGAAGCAACTTTGCATTTAACAATTTAAAATCGTTATAGTACATAGGTGCGATCGTCTCGTCATTTTCTATTCTATTTTTTAGCCAAGGAAGAAAAAAGCCGCTTAGCCAATTATCATCAGCAATGAGGTGAGTGTAATAGCCTAAGAGAAAAGGGGAATCCATTTGAGCTTTATATTTTTGAAAAAAAGAATTAAAAGCTATCCTTCTCGTATAATTTTTCGTTGTGCCAGCGTAAAAGTGTGAAGTTCCTTTTTCTTCTGCTGAATGAACCGCATCAGGTGCTACACCTCCGAGTATGAAAGAAGTTCTATCTTGAATACATAGTTTTTCGGCAATACCGTTAGCGATAATAGCATGCATAATTCGTGATCCCATGAATGACACCTCGGTTTCAAGTATTCATTTCAGGAAGAGGACTGAACAGTTAGTATTACTTTCCCTGTACTTTTTCTACTTTCGACCCATTCATGTGCTTTCCCTGCATCTTGGAGTGGAAAAGATTTTGTAGCCTTCATTTGCAAACGTCCGTCACGCAAATAACGGAATACTTCATTTGCAGTTTCTTGGAGTAGTTCAGGACGTTTTTTTCGTGTAGTTCCAAAGCTAAAACCGAGTATAGAACGGCAACTTGCATGTAAATCTTTCGTTTGAAAATTGCCAATTTCACCACTAGTATTACCGAAATGAACGAGGCGGCCGTAATAAGCAAGACATTTTAAACTTCTTTCCGAAACAGTTCCAGAAATAGAATCTAAAATTACATCAACCCCTTCACCGTTTGTCAGCTCATTGACTTTCTCTACAAAATCTTCATTCTGATGACAAATTACATAATCAGCTCCAGCATATAAAGGAATTTCTTTTTTTGCTTCACTTCCGACAGTACCGATAACTTTTCCAGCCCCTAATAGTTTTGCAAGTTGAATAGCTGTAGTACCAATTCCACCAGCAGCCGCATGAATGAGTACTGATTCACCTTGTTGAAGCTTTGCAACATTTGCGAGTAAATTGTAGCTTGTAAAAGATACAATCGGACAAGCAGCTGCAGTTTGAAAGTCGACTTCATCAGGTAAAACGAAAGTAAGATTTTCATTTGAAACAACGTATTCTGCGTAAGATCCATTTTGAGGAAAAGCAATGACACGTTGTCCAGGGTTTATATTTTTCACATGAGAGCCGACACGTTCTACTATACCAGCGACATCTATCCCTGGAATAAAAGGTAGTACTTTATTTCCTTTTTTGCCATAACGTGATTTAATATCAGCGAAATTTATACTTGTAGCAACAACGCGAATTAAAACTTGATTTTCTGAAATAACCGGCATATCCACATCTGTATATTTCATCACTTCAGGACCACCGAACGATGTTACAATGATGGCTTTCATTATTTATCCCCCTAAATTTGACTATATAAATCATTTTAAATCTTTATCAGGAATTGGAAAATTATATAATAGTTATGCAAGGTTATAAGTGAAGCTTATGAACGTATTGAATCATTATATTAATTTATATAAAAAACTTTTGAAAAAATCGAACGAAATATAGATTACTTGCCAATATAAAGTGTAAGACAAAGGAGGGGTGGTATATGAAGGATGAAACAGTGTATACAGATTTGATCCAATTAACTTTATCAGGAAATAAAGAAGCGTATAGTGAATTATATGATGTAACGATTCACGAAGTATATAAGACAGCACATTTTTTAATAGATGATAAAGCGGATGTAGATGATGTCGTTCAAGAAATATACATACAGCTATATGAATCACTTCGTAAGTATGATAGCGAGAAGCCATTTCGTCCTTGGCTAATTGGACTTGTAATTAAACAAATTCACTCTTATAGAAGAAAGAGGTGGATGCGACTACGAATTATAAAAAAAGCAGAAGAGCAAAGAAAACCGGTACAAAGTGATTTTTCTAACGATGTTGTAAGTAAAATATCAAATCGAAAACTAATCGAACTTATTCATAAATTACCGTATAAATTGAAACAAGTTATTATTTTAAGGTACTTGCACGACTACTCACAAGAAGAAGTAGCAGAAATATTACATATTCCAATTGGTACTGTTAAATCTAGAATTCATTCGTCTTTAAAGAAACTACGTCAAAAAGAGCAAGTAGAAGAAATCTTTTTAGGAGAGGTAGGGAATGTGAAATGAGTTTAGATTGTAGAGTTCGAGAATCTATACAAGAAGAAGCGAAGGGGATTGTTGCGCCGCCGGAGTTGAAAGAAAAAGTAATCGTTCAAATAAAAATGAAGCGTGGGGGAAGTAAGAAGAAGAAACGCCTTATCGCAGGAGTACTTGCAGCGGCGTTTTTAATCCCAACAACTGGTTTTGCATATCAATCTATTATGGCAGATGGTATATACGGGTCTTTTGAAAACTTAAAAAACATGCTGGAACGATGACATTAGAGGCGTACATGCGTTTTAGTGCAAAGCTATCAAAAGCGAAAGATGAAATGAGTACAAAAGAATATGAAGTGTTTACAAAAGAACTAAAGAAATTAACGAATGCAAAGCTTGCGTACGGAGATTCGAATGGCAATATTGATTATGATGCATTATCGCCAGCAAAAAGAGAAGAAATGAAAAAGGTAAGTATGGGCCTTCAACCATACTTTGATAAATTAAATGGTCATAAATCAAGTAGAGAAGTATTAACGCAAGAAGAGTTTGATCGCTATATGGAAGCTTTAATGACACATGAAATCGTACGAGTGAAGACAAAATCAACCGGTGCAATAAAAGTAGAAGAAATACCTGAGGCGTACAAAGAAAGGTTTATTAAAGCGGAGCAGTTTATGGAGTATGTAGACGAAAAGGTAAGATAAGTTAGAAAGCTCATAGCTTTTGCTTTGAGCTTTCTTTATTGAAACGTAATTTGACTTAGTACGTGATCCCCTTTAGTTTAATATAAATTTCCTTTTCTCATGTGTAGCGACTTTTACAAGTAATATTGCATTTATAAATAAACCGCCGAAACCAATGATATTTAAGCATAGGTCATTAATTATATTTTTTCATATTTGCAGTGTCTTTTTGTATAAAGGAATCTAACAGTGAATAACCAGCTATTAAACTAATTATCGTAACAAAAGTTGTATTTATAAGAATAATATTAGCTAAATAAGGTAAGTACGAACCAACTGGTGAAAAGAGTAGAGCTGGAGAAAAGGAAATGAATAGCGTAGGCAACGTAATAGCAATAAATTTATCCGTTTGAAAGCTCCAGTTTTGTTTACTCGTTTCGCGATTAATAGATTGAAGGAATCGTAATAAAATGCCAACTATAAGAGGGAAGAGTGTAAAGTAGAATAATCTTGGATAAACGTTAAAGTTCACTTGCGCGTCTGTATCTAAATAAAATTGAATTTTTACTCCGACAAATAATAATAAGACGACAAATAATGTGAAGCAGAGGTATAGCATCACTTTTTGCATTACATTCCACCATCCTTTACTCAAAATATATTCAAAAAAAAAAGAGATATACAATAACTACTGTTGTATATCTCTTCTTTTACTGTTAGCTAATAGGGGGATTAGTTTTTTCTAACTTCGTGAAATAATCAATAATGCCCATTGCGCTAATTTCTATATCTAGATGTAAAATGTTATAAACGGAATGATCTGATGGAACGTTTAACTTTGTAAGGTGAGAAGAGATTTTATCCATTAATATAGTTTGCAAAGCTTTAGTAGCCTCATCGAAATCATTATATTTTTCAAAGACCTCTTTACCAGTATGAACGAAAATAGGTAACCAATGCTCCAGTTGGTTATATACTTCTGTAACATTGGATGATGCGCCGTAATGGCCGAAATAAATAGTATCTACATTCATACTTTGAATATGATTTTTAGAAGCAATCATCGCATCTGGTTGGAATTGTGAAGGGGACGTTGATGGTAGATACAGTTCTACACCAAGGTCTGCAAGTTCTCTATAATAAATTCCAATTGTATCGCCAGTGAAAATACCGTTTGTTAATGAATCGTGAATGCTAATATGGTGCTTAGCATGTCCTGGTGTATCGTAAAATGTAAGTGTACGGTTTTCTGCAATTTTTAATGTATCACCATGTTGTACAATACGAACACGTTCTTCTTCTATAGGAAGAATTGGATCAAAAAGTTTATCGAAATCTTCTTTGTACACAGCTTTTGCACCTAAAATGAGTTTTGTTGGGTCAATCATATGACGAGCACCGCGAGAATGCACATATAAAGTAGCATTTGGGCATTTTTCCATCATTAAACCAGCAGCACCGGCGTGATCTAAATGAACATGTGTAACGATAATGTTTTTAACTTCGTTTAAATCAATATGTAATTGTTGTAAGCCGTCTAAAATATACGGAAGAGAAGGGGCTGCACAAGTTTCAATTAAAGTAATATCATCACCTAATAAAACGTACGTACCAGTTCGTTCATTATGTTGTAAATCAAAATCATCAATCAGATATAGGTGAGAAGATAATTGTTCTACTTTTTTCATCTTTACCACTCCTTGTATACGGTATGTAACTATTATACGCTAAAAATACAAAAAGGCAGAAAACGAAAGTTTCGTCTTCTGCCTTTTTGTAATGTTCTTATTGTCTTTGTTGTTTATTAATAGACATAACGAATAGTCCAACAATGCCGCCAACTAATGGAAGCATAATCTCTCCCGCTAAATTAAAGTAGGAGCTTAAAAATAAACCATTTACATCGATTACCCAGCCAATCACATACAATAACATCATATATAGTACGAAATAAAACTCGCGATTTGAAATCGTTTCATGTTGTGCAGTTTTCATATTGAACACCATCCTTTTCTATAATAATAGAATATAAACTGTCACATTTTGTTCACAATTTAATTGTAAAACTTTCCATCATAAAAGTCTAGTAGATTGTGTCGAATTTTTAAACATAAATAAAGCGCTATCATTTTAACGTGTAAATACGTAATAAGAGCCGTATATTCACGAATGTAGTATAGTATAAACATAGAATGATAGTGAAGAGAGGGGTAAGGACAATGACAATTTATGATTTTTCAGCTAAAACAATTACAGGTGAAGAAAAATCGTTAAAAGATTACGAAGGAAAAGCACTTCTTATTGTAAATGTAGCTAGTAAATGCGGGTTTACACCGCAATATAAAGGATTACAAGAAGTATATGATAAATATAAAGAACAAGGGCTAGAAATACTCGGTTTCCCTTGTAACCAATTCGGAGGGCAAGAACCAGGAACAGAAGCAGATATTACTAGTTTTTGTGAATTAAACTACGGTGTAAACTTCCCAATGTTTGCAAAAATTGATGTAAAAGGTGATAAGGCTCATCCTCTGTATACATACATGACAGAACAAGCACCAGGTTTACTCGGTATGAAAGCAGTAAAATGGAACTTTACAAAATTTCTAATTGGAAAAGACGGAAAAGTAGTAGGGCGTTTTGCACCGCAAACGAAGCCGGTGGATTTAGAGGTTGAGATTGAGAAGGTACTTGGCGAATAACTAGGAGTTTCACTTTATTAAAAAATGCCTCAAAGAACTATTTTGTTCTTTGAGGCATTTTATTTACATTCACATTGTCAATATTAAATCGCTGAATGGAAGTCATTTGATTTAGGTGGAGAAGCAGCTTTTTTCATAAGCACTTCGCATAAGTGTACGGATTTTTTCCATTCTGCTGCGGCTTGTCCTTTTTGATATATAGCATTCTCATAACTGAAAGTAAGTTGTTGCATATCGGCCGAGTTGTAAAGTGTATCAACATGGAGAGCATATTCTCGGAATGTTTGACTCTCATCTCGTCGTATACCAATTCGCGCAAATTGTTTTAGGAGTGAATCGTAAGCTTTTGTATAAACGGCATCATCTTTTCGATATTTATAGAAATGAATGATAAAAAACGTAATCCATTTCATTCTAGTGATGAATAGAATGTATCCTATAATACTAATCGGTATCGTAGAGAGGAATACGTACCACCAAGAAAATCCATTTTTAGAATTTGGAATCTTTTTAGTAGAAGCATCTTCTGTATCTTCTATTAAACTTTTGAGCTTTGCTTCATTGTTTCGTTGTTGTATGGGTTCGTTATTAGAATTATATACTTCGTTATTTTGTAAAGTAGGAGCAGGAGTATTATTTGTGAAATTATAGGGATTCGTAAATCCTTTTGTCGGTTCGAATGGAATCCATCCATATCCAGGGAAATATACTTCGACCCAAGAGTGTGCGTTATCGTTCGCGACTTTATAAACATCCTCACCTTCCGCACCCACCAACGTATTATCAAGTGTTCCTTCTGTATAACCTTTTACCCAACGAGCTGGAATCCCGGCAGAACGAAGTAAAACAATCATAGACGTCGAAAAATTATTACAGTAGCCGCTTTTTGTATCGAAAAGAAATTGATCTACATAATCTTGGTGTTTGGTAGGGAATGAGACATTCGTTGTTTCATATACAAAAGAATGGTCAGTAAAGTAGTTTTCAATAGCTAATACTTTATCATATCGGTTGTTTTTATCATTTGTTAGATTAACAGCTAAGTCTCTTACTCGCTGCGGTAATGATTCGGGAAGTTGCGTGTACTTTGTCATGAAATAAGGATTTGTTTCTTGACCTTCATTCGTTTTTACAGCTTTCAAGTTTTCTATGGAAAACTCCGGGACCTCATATGTTACTTTATATGAATGTAAAGTAGTGGAAGAGTCTGCGTCCATCGTATAGATTTTTTCTGAAAATGGGTCAACGCTGTATGATACATCGGAAGAAGCCTCAACTGATACTAAACCTGCTGGATAGGTAAGGTGCGGATAACTTTTTTGCATGGTGATTGTTGCCGTAGTTGTCTCTGTTTTTGTATTTTGTTCGTACCAACTCACGACGTCGTTTTTATTTTTAAAAGTAACCTTCTTTTGATTTTCAGAAACTTCCCAACCTTTTCCGGTATAAAAATCTTTCGTTTCTACTCTCCAATATTGTTTGTTTTGCGTTTGTGCTGTGAAAACAATTGTAGGATCTGCCGTAAAAGGACCGCCTAATTTTGAGTCATCAAGACCATATCCAATTTTAGAAACTTCTTGTTTTTTACTTGATTCGGATATGTTGAATTTTAAAAAATCCATTGGGTTTGGCCATTGAGGGCCAAATTTTGGCGCAAAGTATGCGATGGTTGCTGACAATACAATAAATATTGTAAGAGGTTTAAGTAGTTTTGAGATTTCTCTAGCATAATTTTGTAAGTGCTCACTCTCTTTTATACGTTCTATGCGAAGAAGACTCAGCATAAAAAAGCCGGTGACAACGGTACGAATAATAGCGTAGTTTGCATTGTATACATGTAAGTTATGAAAAGCGGTGATATAAATAATAGTCAATATAAGAAATAACAATCCACGCTTTTTATGAATCATCCAAAAAGAGATGAAAGCACTCAAAAACCAAAATGATAAAAAAAATAAAAGTGTAGGAAAAACAGGAGAAATATCTAGTAAATTCCCCTGAAATAACAGGGAGGAATTTCGAGAAATATCAGTAAAAAATTTTGTTAGCCAAGTTGGATTAATAAAAGCATTTTTATAATACAGGAAATGAATGATGAATAAAATCGTCACGATCTTTAGTGGAATTTGCCACCTTATTTGAAAAAAAGAAAGAGTGAAGCAAATTCCTATAAATATTACAAAAATATCTAATCTACCTACGTTTGTAATACCTATAAGGGGTCGTATCCATTCTAGTAAAAGTAGAAATGCGCATGCATGCATGAAGAATCTGCTCATATCCCATTTGTATTTTGTTTGTAATGTTGTCATTTGCTCACCTCAAAAAACACATTTGTATATCGGTTTTCATAAACCACATTTACAAATATTTTTCGTTTTTGTAGAGTTTCTAAAATACTTAGTTCTCGATGTGAGAGTTGATTCGGTTTTTCTTTTACAATAAAAACTAGTAATTTTCTATTTTGTATAGTGGCATAGTCAGCTGCCTTTTGAATATCGGGAGAAAGATCGCTTGTCACGAGTAGTATCGTTACGGGTTCATAAACTTTTCTTAATTCCATTTCTACACTCCGGGAGAGCGGGAATACACTGTCCGCTTGTACTTTCGCTAAATGACAAAAGATTTGCTGCAACTGACTATCTCCATTGTCTAAAGGGAAAAAAGTTCGTTCTTTTCCGACAGACACAAATGACGCTGGTGAATTTTGCTTCAATACAGCCCTGACAATAGAGGCAGTAAATGTGACGACTGATTCGAATAGAGGGGACTCAGTTCTGTCTATGAATATCATAATATTATGGCTACGCTGTTGTTCAAACTCTTTCGTCATAATGTTGTTTGTTCTTGCAGTTGCTTTCCAATCAATCCATGAAAAGCGGTCACCAGGTTTATAGTCTCTCACACCGACAGAAATGGTAGAGTCTTTTGTGAAATTTATATTTGCTGAGAGCGCTCCTTGTTCGAAATGGTTTTCCAATTGCTGATACGTTATATCTACATACTGAGGATAGACTAAAAATGTATCCGGAACTGAAAAAGTTACTTCTTTCTCCATCATACTGAATAGATCACCAGTTTTGACTCGTACGCTTGAAAAAGTGTGCTCTCCTCTAGGGATTGTGTCAATTGCATATTGAAACGAAATATTTCGTTTTAATCCTGGAAAGAGTATTGTTTTATTCATCTTTGTTTGTCTACAACTTGTAAGGTGTGGTGGCAGTTCATCTTCTATAACTAAATAAAGTAAGGGGAAAGGAAATTTTCTTTTTATTGTAATCGTGCTTACAAATCGTTCTCCTGCTACATAATCGTTTTGATTTGTTATTCTTTTTACTTCAGCACCCCGTAAAGCGTAGAAGGGGAATAATAGTGAATAAAGGCCAATAGGAACCATACTGTAAAATAAAAACCAACTTACAAATCCTCCTTGAAGCATAGCGTACACAAATGTTAACACTAGGCATAAAGGGATTAGTAATAACTTCAAAACGTGATATAGTGCTCGTAGCATGCGTTTCATCAAAGGTTCATCTTCCTTTGAGTCGGCACGGTAGTTCGCGCAACGATTTTTGAAATAACTTGTTCCCCTGTTATTCCTTCAAATTTTGCTTCCATTTTTAGAATGAGTCTGTGAGCTAACACGTAAGGAGCTAAAAATTTAACATCGTCTGGAATAACATAATTTCTGCCATGGATGAATGCATAAGCTTGTGAAGCTTTCATTAAAGCAATCGAGCCACGTGGACTTGCACCTAGTTGTATAGAACTATAAGAGCGAGTTTGACTAACAAGCTTTACAATGTAATGCTTGATTGCTTTGTCCATGCTTATTTCCCGTGCGTTTTGTTGCAAATAAAGTAATTCTTCTATTGTAGTAATAGCTTGTAAAAGGGAGAGGGGATTTGTTTTTTCCATCCGGTTTAAAACTTCAAATTCTTCTTCTGGTGAAGGATATCCCATTTTTAGCTTCAATAAGAAACGATCGAGCTGGGCTTCTGGTAAAGGATATGTTCCCTCATATTCGACTGGATTTTGTGTAGCCATTACAAAGAATGGTTTTGGTAACGGTCTTGTCATACCATCTATTGTAATATTGCCTTCTTCCATACTTTCAAGTAAGGCAGATTGTGTTTTGGGAGATGTACGATTAATTTCATCAGCAAGTATAAAATTCCCCATGATTGGTCCAGGCTTGAACTCGAATTGGAGCTCTTTCGGATTGTAAATAGAAACACCTGTTACATCTGACGGTAGTAAATCAGGTGTGAATTGAATTCGCTTGTAATCAGCATCAATAGATTTAGAAAGAGCGCGTACTAACATTGTTTTCCCAACGCCAGGAACATCTTCTAATAGTACATGACCTTCAGCTAAGAGAGCTGTCAAAGCTAAAATCGTTTCTTTTCTTTTTCCGACCATTATTTTTTCAATATTGTTCATTATTTTTTCTATAATGGGATGTAATGAATCAAGTTGGTGCATCGTAATCCTCCTAATGTTATTATCGTTTTCTAATCTATTTAGTGGAAAATAGAACGTACCTCTCTATGTGCGAGTATAAAACTATTACCTTTAATTCTAAGAATATTCAGATTATTTATTCTGATTACATCTAGTATAATTGTTTCAGTAACTAAGGGCAATATGGTAAATAATGATTTCTCTTTTTATGTGAAATATATCTTGATATAGAATAGTATCGTCGGTAAAAGTAGAAGAGGGGAAGGAAAGATTGACCTCAATGAGCAAAATAAATAGCGTAGGAAACCCTACGCGTATAGTTTGGAACATATATTAATACCCCTTGTGAATAAAAAATAAAGTCGACTTCACATGAAGAGACCAGCTATTTAAATTATTACACTCCTTTATTTTGTATCTTTCTTATATTCTTTTCGTTTATTTAACCAAATATGAATTAATTCTACTAATTCCATTGTTTCAATCTCACAATATTCTCCTTTACCATCTTCGGCTAAATTGTCTAATATAGTAGTTGTGTCGTTCTGAATTTCTAAACCGCAAATGTTTCCATTTACTACCACATAATTTTTTTCTCCGTTTAAAATACTATGTATTTCTTCTAAAATCCAATCTCCAAAAGCTGCAACTTCAATTCCTAAAAAAGTTTCAACAAGTTTAATTTCTTTAGGAAGTCTCATAACTAAATCGCCACTGTTAAGCACTTCAAAACTATATGGATATTTCATGACTATTTTCCTCCTTTTACTTCTCTATTAATCTCATAAGCTCTATTAAGGTAATAAATTCTTATACTATCATCACTATTTTCCTACTTAAATTATAGTAAAAGTAGATTATTATTAAACTTATCTATCCAATATTTCTCTGATGTAGGTATGAATTCAGTGAAATCTTCATATGTACCACTCCAATCTTTGGGTACATAGTTTTCGTATGATGCCGGTTCTGGAAACATTGAATATAGTATTTTATTATCAAAGTTAATTAATAAGATTTGACTAAAATCTAATAGATCTTCTCCTGCATTTTTCCTTTTAATATTTTCAAGTAGTAAATAATTTAATTCTTCTTTAGTTGTTTTATATTGATTAATCCTTACTAAAAATACTTCTACATTTTCATGATCTAATACTTTTATTCCATTTCTTTCTTCCGCTTCGTCATTATCTTCAATGCTTATACCTAAATTTTTATATGCATTATCTAATTTATTATAATCTAAAAACCATAGTTCTTTATCTGTTACATACCATCTAAACTCATTTTTATATATGACGGCTACGATAATGTTTTCTGCATAAAGCGGTTCTAATTTCATAATATACTCCTTGTATTATTATCTTAAAATCCTGCCATTCTTGGTGTATTCTTCTATGGATTCAATCTAAGTTGCTGACAATTCATATGGATTTTCTGGCGTTTTTTGTTCAACTATTTTCAGGATAGTTGCCCTTGATATGGTGGATTTAAAGTATTGTATTTTCATTTATTACCTCATCTAACGATTTAGGTATACCAAATTTAACTACTCCCAAATTACTTCCTCTATTATATAAGAAATTTTTTGGAAGCTCATTATTATCTGTACTTCATCTTAAATTTTGATAGAAGCAAGGAAGTAATTTAACAGTCAGTGAAGGATGTGAGCCCTCCACAATGATTAGATTTTCACTTTTTTATATTTTTTCCGGAATTTTTGACAATCTCTTGAACTGTGCGAAATGTCACATCTGTATTTTACAACCTCTCTTATAGTAAGGGTATGTAAGAGAGACGTATTAAAGGAGTGAACAGTATGAAGAAGAAACCTTCAGCACTAATGAGACGTTTAAAATATTTTTCACCAATAGATCGTTATAACGATAATCATACACAAGAAACATATGAAGATCGTGAATGGGAAAATGTGTACAGAAAGCGTTGGCAGCATGATAAAGTAATTCGTTCTACACATGGCGTGAACTGTACTGGTTCATGTAGTTGGAACATTTATGTGAAAGATGGAATTGTAACTTGGGAAGGACAGGAGCTTAACTATCCAACAACAGGTCCAGATATGCCTGACTTTGAACCACGAGGATGTCCACGTGGAGCGAGTTTTTCTTGGTACATTTATAGTCCACTTCGTGTGAAATATCCGTATGTACGTGGTGTTCTTTGGAGTATGTGGCAAGAGGAATTACAAAATAATGAGTCACCATTAGATGCTTGGAAAAGCATTGTGGAAAACCCTGAAAAAGCACGCAAGTATAAGCAGGCACGTGGTAAAGGGGGATTCGTTCGTGCGAATTGGGATGAAGTGTTACAACTCGTTTCAGCTTCATTATTATATACAGTAATGAAATACGGTCCAGACCGAAATGTTGGCTTTTCACCAATTCCAGCTATGTCGATGTTAAGTCATGCTGCAGGCAGCCGCTTTATGCAACTTATGGGTGGACCGATGCTTAGTTTCTATGATTGGTACGCAGATTTACCACCAGCTTCTCCGCAAATTTGGGGTGATCAAACAGATGTACCAGAAAGTAGTGACTGGTATAACTCTGGTTACATTATGACATGGGGTTCAAATGTACCGATGACAAGAACACCAGATGCACACTTTTTAGCGGAGGTTCGATATAAAGGAACGAAAGTCGTTTCTGTCAGTCCTGATTTCGCTGAGTCAACAAAGTTTGCAGATGATTGGATTAGTGTGAAACAAGGTACAGACGGTGCACTTGCGATGGCAATGGGGCATGTGATCTTACAAGAATTTTACGTAGATAATCAAGTGGAATACTTCACAAAGTATGCGAAGCAATATACTGATTTTCCTTTCTTCGTTACATTGAAACAAAAAGGAGACCAATTCGTTGCGGATCGATTCTTAAATGCTTCTGATATTGGACGCGAAACAAAGTTAGGAGAATGGAAACCTGTACTTTGGAATGAAAATACGAACGATTTTGCAACACCTCACGGCACAATGGGGTCACGTTGGGATAACGAAAAGAAATGGAATTTACGTTTAGAAGATGAAGAAACAGGCGAAAAGATTGATCCACGTCTTTCTTTACTTGGAATGGAAGATTATGTTGGAACTGTACAAATTCCGTACTTCTCTGATGATGGAAACAAAGTATTAGAACGTACAATTCCAGTGAAAAAGGTTATGACAGAAGAGGGCGAAGTGTTCGTTACTACTGTATATGACTTAACGTTAGCAAATTACGGTGTGAACCGAGGGCTTGGTGGACAAGAGCCGAAAGACTTCAATGATGACGTGCCGTTTACACCTGCATGGCAAGAGAAAATGACAGGAGTAAAACGTGAGCTTATTATTCAAATCGCTCGTGAGTTCGCACAAAATGCTGTTGATACGAATGGTCGCTCAATGATTATTGTCGGGGCTGGTATTAACCATTGGTTTAACTCTGATACAATTTATCGCGCCGTTTTAAATCTTGTACTTCTCGTTGGAGCACAAGGTGTAAACGGCGGTGGCTGGGCGCATTACGTTGGGCAAGAAAAATTACGACCAGCAGAAGGATGGCAAACAATCGCAATGGCAAAAGATTGGCAAGGGCCACCGAAATTACAAAACGGTACATCTTTCTTCTATTTCGTAACAGATCAATGGCGCTATGAAGATACACCAGTGGGACATTTAGCATCACCAGTCGAAGGCAACTCTCGTTATCAACATCACGGTGATTACAACGTATTAGCGGCGCGACTTGGCTGGTTACCTTCTTATCCGACATTTGAGAAAAATGGAATTGAACTATATAAAGAAGCTGTTGCTGCTGGTGCAACAACACAAGAAGAAATCGGAAAATATGTTGCACAAAAATTAAAAGAAAAAGAACTAAAATTTGCGATTGAAGATCCAGATAACAAAAATAACTTCCCGCGCAACTTATTCGTTTGGCGTGCAAACTTAATTTCAAGTTCTGGTAAAGGACACGAATATTTCTTAAAACATTTATTAGGTACAACGAACGGATTAATGAATGATGATAGTGATTCATTACGACCAGAAGAAATGAAGTGGCATGAAGAAGCGCCAGAAGGGAAGCTTGATTTGCTCATTAATTTAGATTTCCGTATGGCTGGAACAGCGCTTTATTCTGATATCGTCTTACCGGCTTCAACTTGGTATGAAAAACACGATTTAAGCAGTACAGATATGCATCCATTTGTACATCCATTTAATCCGGCAATCGGTTCGCCATGGGAAGCACGTTCTGACTGGGATATTTTCACTTCACTTTCTAAAGCTGTGTCAGATTTAGCAGAGAAAATTGATCTTGAACCAATGAAAGAAGTTGTTGCAACACCACTTCTTCATGATACACCGCAAGAATTAGCACAACCACTTGGTAAGATTAAAGATTGGAGCAAAGGTGAGTGTGAACCAATACCAGGTAAAACGATGCCGCAAATTCATGTTGTCGAAAGGGATTATAAAACGATTTATGACAAAATGACAGCACTTGGACCAAATGCCGGGAAACAACCGATTGGTACGAAAGGAATTTCTTGGTCGGCAGAAAAAGAGTATGAGCAATTAAAAAGCCGATTAGGAGTTGTTCGAACAGATTCTATTGCGAAAGGTTGTCCAGACATAAAAGAAGCAATCAATGCTGCTGAAGCGGTATTAACGCTTTCTTCTACAACAAATGGTCATATGGCTGTAAAAGCATGGGAGGCACTTGAAAAACAAACAGATTTAAAATTACGTGAT
The DNA here is from genome assembly GCF_027716265.1 of Bacillus cereus group sp. Bc031. Classification (NCBI taxonomy): domain Bacteria; kingdom Bacillati; phylum Bacillota; class Bacilli; order Caryophanales; family Bacillaceae; genus Bacillus; species Bacillus cereus group sp. Bc031. The sequence continues at coordinate 19,354 of NZ_JAQFUL010000034.1, read as the reverse complement.
TTAGCAGAAGAACGTGAAGAAGAATGCTTCACATTTGAACAAATTACAGCGCAGCCAAAAACAGTAATTACTTCTCCAGCCTTTACAGGTTCTGAAAAAGGTGGGCGCCGTTACTCACCATTTACAACAAATGTAGAACGTCTCATCCCTTGGAGAACAATCACTGGACGACAATCTTTCTATTTAGATCATGACATGATGAAAGAATTTGGTGAAACGATGGCAACATTTAAACCAATTCTGCAACATAAACCGTTCCGTAAATCACGACCTGAAGTAGAAGGGAAAGAGATTACACTAAACTATTTAACACCGCATAATAAGTGGTCCATTCATAGTATGTACTTTGATTCATTACCGATGTTAACGCTATTTAGAGGTGGTCCAACTGTTTGGATGAATAAAGAAGATGCTGAAGAAGCTGGTGTTGCAGATAATGATTGGATTGAGTGCTTTAACCGTAACGGTGTTGTTGTAGCACGTGCAGTTGTAACGCACCGTATACCGAGAGGAATGGCGTTTATGCACCATGCGCAAGATCGCCACATTAACGTACCTGGAACGAAATTAACAAGTAATCGCGGGGGAACGCATAATAGTCCAACTCGAATTCACGTAAAACCGACACATATGATTGGTGGATACGGTCAATTAAGTTATGGATTTAACTATTATGGTCCAACTGGGAACCAGCGCGATTTAAACGTTGTAATTCGCAAACTGAAGGAGGTAGATTGGCTTGAAGATTAAAGCGCAAGTCGGAATGGTAATGAACCTAGATAAATGCATCGGCTGCCATACTTGTAGCGTAACGTGCAAAAACACCTGGACAAATCGTCCAGGTGCTGAATATATGTATTTCAATAACGTAGAAACGAAACCTGGCATTGGTTATCCGAAGCAATGGGAAGATCAGGAGAAATATAAAGGTGGCTGGGAATTGAAAAATGGTGAAATTCAGCTGAAATCCGGTTCGAAAATGAAGCGCCTTATGAATATTTTCCACAATCCAGATCAACCAACAATTGATGATTACTTTGAACCGTGGAACTATGATTATGAAACGTTAACAAATAGTCCGCAGCGTAAGCATCAGCCAGTTGCTCGTCCGAAATCAGCAATTACAGGCGAATTTATCGACAAAATTGAATGGGGTCCAAACTGGGAAGATGATTTAGCTGGTGGACATATAACAGGATTACAAGATCCGAACGTAAAGAAAATGGAAGAAGAAATTAAAACCGATTTTGAAAATGTCTTTATGATGTATTTACCACGCATATGCGAACATTGTATGAATCCATCTTGCGTATCGTCTTGTTCATCTGGTGCGATGTATAAACGGGAAGAAGATGGGATTGTTCTTGTGGATCAAAATGCATGTCGTGCATGGAGATTCTGCGTATCGTCTTGCCCATATAAAAAAGTGTACTTTAATTGGCAAACGAATAAAGCGGAAAAATGTACAATGTGTTTCCCACGTATTGAAGCTGGTATGCCAACAATTTGTTCGGAAACATGTGTAGGACGTATCAGATATATTGGGGTAATGCTATATGACGCTGACAAAGTAAAAGAAGCGGCTTCTGTTGAGAATGAAAAAGATTTATATGAATCTCAGCTTACTGTTTTCCTAGATCCAAATGATCCTGAAGTAGCAGCTGAAGCGAAAAAACAAGGCATTCCTGAAGAGTGGATTAAAGCGGCACAACAGTCACCAATCTATAAAATGATTATCGATTGGAAAATTGCTCTACCACTTCACCCAGAGTATCGTACAATGCCAATGGTTTGGTATATCCCACCGCTTAGCCCAATTATGAATATGGTGGAAGGGAAAGGTAGTAACTGGCAAGCAGAAGAGATTTTCCCTGCTATCGATAATATGCGTATTCCAATTCAATATTTAGCGAATTTACTCACTGCAGGAGATGAATCACACATTCGACTTACATTGAAAAAAATGGCTGTTATGCGAACGCATATGAGAGCACTGCAAATTAATAAAGAACCAAATGAAGCTGTATTAAAAGAACTTGGTTTAACGAAACAGGATGTAGAAGATATATATCGTCTTCTTGCCATTGCAAAATATAAAGATCGCTTCGTCATCCCGACATCTCACCGTGAACAAGTGGCAGATTTATATAGCGAACAAGGAAGCTGTGGTTTATCATTCACAGGTGGTCCAGGCTCTTGTATGACAATTTCTTAAATAAAGGGGCAGAAAATTATGAGACAAAGTTTACAAACTGCTTTTTCTTGTTCTTCATTCCTTCTCTCTTACCCGGAACTTGGGTGGAGAGAAGCTTTAACTGAATTACTAGAAGAGATTGAAGCGATTGAACAAGAAGACGTTAAAGCATCACTTACAACATTTATAAAACAAGCACTACATAAAACGAACGATCAACTTATTGATAGTTACGTATGTACATTTGATTTTGGTAAGAAGACAAATATGTATTTAACGTATATGAACACCGGTGAACAAAGAGAAAGAGGTATTGAATTACTAGAGTTAAAACAGCACTATAAAAAATCTGGTTTTGAAGTAACAGATAAAGAACTACCTGATTACTTACCGCTATTACTCGAGTTTTTTGCAAATGCAAATGAGCAAGACAGTGAACCAATTATGAGTAAATACAAGGAGAATATACAAGCATTACACGTTCAGTTAAAAGAAGCAGATAGTATGTATGAACCAATTCTTTCGGCTGTTTTACTTGCTATCGATACATGGGGTGTACAGACAAATTAGAAAGGAGAGTTGTCAAAATGATGGATCAATTTCTATGGGTATTGTTTCCCTATATCATTTTTGCAATCTTTATCGGTGGACATATTTTCAGATACAACTATGATCAATTTGGTTGGACATCAAAATCTAGTGAACTATTAGAAAAGAAAATGCTCCGAATCGGAAGTATATTATTCCACTTTGGGATTATGTTCGTAATTGGCGGGCATGTTATGGGGATTTTAATTCCAGAAGCTGTATACCGTTCCATAGGTATTTCTGAGCATATGTATCATGTAGTAGCAATTAGTTTTGGGCTTCCAGCAGGGGTTGCTTCAATCATCGGTTTAATTATATTAACGTACCGCCGCGTAACGGTAAAACGTATCATTGCAACGAGTACAAAGGGAGATTATATTGCGCTTATTCTATTACTTATCGTAATGCTAGCAGGACTTTCTTCAACGTTTTTAAATATCGACTCAAAAGGATTTGATTATCGTACAACGATCGGTCCATGGTTCCGAAGCCTCTTCGTTTTTCAACCGAAAGTTGATTATATGAAGGAAGTACCTGTATGGTTTAAAATTCATATTCTTGCGGGAATGGGGCTTTTCGCAGTATGGCCATTTACTAGACTGGTACACGTATTTAGTGCCCCAATTAAATATGTAAGCCGTAGCTATGTAATTTACAGAAGACGTATTCCAAATGAATTGAAAAAATAAATTAGTTTTATATGTTTCGTAATTTATAAGGAAAGCCGAGATCTAATTGGAGACCTCGGCTTTCCTTATAGGTATAAGTACCTAAATAAGACGCTAATCAATACTACAAACAGAAGCAGAACAATCTTCACAAGCAATTTCACATTTTAAAAATTGTAAATCGTGTATTGTAATCTTTCCTTTATGAATAGAAATTGTACCTTGCTTTTTTAATTCATTTAACATTCGATTTACACTTTCACGTGAAGTTGCACAGAAATTAGCAAGTTCTTGATTCGTTAACGGTAAATCGATGAGAATACCATTTTCCTTTAAAACACCATAACTATTTGTCATTCGTATGAGAGTAGAATATAAGGCACCTTTTTTGCCGTGTAATACTAAATCTCGGAACTTCGTTTGCATTCTTCTTAAATGTTCACTAATCCATTTCATAAATTCAAATACAAGAGCTGGTTTTTGGAGTAATTCTTTTTCTAACGCTTCACGCTTTATAACGCCTACTTCAACATCTTCAAGGCATTTTGAATTTAATAAATACTTCGCATTATCCGTGAACAATGTTAATTCTCCAATAATGTCGTATGCCGAACAAATTCGAAGTGTTAGTTCTTGTCCGTCAGCACTAAGTTTACTAATTTGTACTTTTCCTGAGTGGATGATATAGAGTTCGGTTGCCTCCATACCTTCTTGAAAAATAAAACTACCTTTTTTTATCTGCATTTTATATTCAACAGATGCAAGTAATTCTTTTAAATCTTGAGATAATGTCATACTGTTTGCCACAGCAATCACCTTTCTTCTTATAAGCAATACATTTCCTATTTTGAGTGTAAATATGATGAAAATGCAAGAGCTATTTTAAAAATAATGTAAAATTTCAATGACCGTAAGGAGTATGGCCTGAAGATGTGAACAAAATGCGAACGGATTTGTGAAAAGTTTTTGAATGGGGAAAGTGATGTGAGAAAAGTCACATTGAATATGTAGCTTCTTTTTTATAATAAAGGCAAATAAAAAAATGAAAGCTTACTAAGGATTGCAGCAGAAAAGAAGGGATATAGATGCACGAGAACATGAAAGATTCTTTAAAGCGACCACTTCAAGATTTACGCATTTCAGTTATTGATCGTTGTAATTTTAGGTGCACATATTGTATGCCTGCTGAAGTGTTCGGACCTGATTATGCTTTTTTACAGGAAGAGTGTTTATTAACGTTTGATGAAATAGAAAGGTTAGCGAGATTATTTATAAGTATGGGAGTTAATAAAATTAGGCTTACTGGCGGTGAACCTTTATTGCGTAAAGACTTACCGAAGTTAATTGGAAGACTTGCAAAGCTAGAAGGCTTAAAAGATATTGGGCTCACAACAAACGGAATTCATTTAGCAAAACAAGCTAAGGCGCTAAAAGAAGCAGGATTAAAGCGTGTAAATATTAGTTTAGATGCAATAGAGGATTGTGTCTTCCAAAAAATTAATGGAAGACATGTAAGTACGAAACCTGTACTGAAAGGAATTGAAGCAGCGAAGGAAGCTGGATTAGAAGTAAAGGTAAATATGGTCGTAAAAAAAGGGATGAATGATAGTCAAATTCTTCCTATGGCTCAGTATTTTAAAGAACAAGAAATACAGTTACGTTTCATTGAGTTTATGGATGTAGGCAGTACGAACGGATGGAACTTTGAACAAGTCGTTACGAAGGAACAATTAATAGAGAAAATTAATCGTGTATATCCAATTGAACCTGTTAAACCTCGTTACTTTGGAGAAGTTGCGAAATTGTATCGATATGTAGGAAGCGATGCCGAAGTTGGATTTATTACTTCAGTATCTGAGTCATTTTGTTCTTCTTGTACGAGAGCCCGTATTTCGGCAGACGGCAAGTTTTATACGTGCTTATTTGGAGAAAAAGGAACGGATTTACGATCGCTTCTTCGAGAAAATATTTCTGATGCATCACTATTAAAAATTTTACAACATACATGGCGATATAGAACAGATCGATATTCAGATGAAAGAACGGCGGAAAGTACAAATAAACGTCAAAAAGTTGAGATGTCTTACATTGGTGGATAGCGAAAGGAGGATTCCTTATGCAAGAGCGATATTCAAGACAAGTATTGTTTTCTGGAATAGGTGAAATGGGACAAAGGAAAATAAGGGAAAAGCATGTGCTCTTAATTGGTGCGGGGGCGCTAGGAGCTGCAAATGCAGAAGCGCTCGTTCGGATGGGAATTGGGAAATTGACAATTGCCGATCGTGACTATGTCGAATGGAGTAATTTACAACGGCAACAGTTATATACAGAAGAAGATGCAAAACAATGCAAACCAAAAGCAATTGCAGCGGCAGAACATGTAAGAAGGATTAATTCTGAGGTGGAAATTGTACCAGTTGTAACGGATGTCACAATGAAAGAAATGGAAGAGTTAACGAAAGAAGTAGATCTCATATTAGATGCGACTGACAACTTTGATACGCGTCTACTTATAAATGATATTTCACAAAAAGAAAATATACCTTGGATATACGGTGGATGCATTGGAAGTTACGGTGTAACGTACACAATTCTTCCAGGGAAAACACCATGTTTTCGCTGCTTAATGGATCATCCGATGGGCGGTGCAACATGTGATACAGCGGGAATTATTCAGCCAGCTGTACAGATGGTTGTTGCTCACCAAGTGACAGAAGTAATGAAAATATTGGTGGATGATTTCGAGACGCTACGAGGAACAATGTTATCATTTGATATTTGGAACAATCAATTTCTCTCATTAAAAGTAAATAAACAGAAAAAAAGTACATGTCCATCTTGCGGAAATACACGTACGTACCCAAGTTTAACATTTGAATCACAGGTGAAAACGGAGGTGCTATGCGGACGGAATACAGTTCAAATCCGTCCAGGAATAAAGAGAGCTCTAAATTTAAACGAAATTAAAAAAAGATTACAAAAAATTGTACATGTCCAAAAAACGCCGTACTTACTATCATTTCTAATTGATGAATATCGTTTCGTTTTATTTACAGACGGTAGGGCATTTGTTCATGGGACAAATGATGTGAAAATAGGAAAACGATTGTACGCAAAATATATAGGATGAACAGAAAGAAAGTTTCTCCTTATTAAAACGAGGTGAAAAAGAATGTTAGCAAAACGTATACCAATTCCAGTGGCGGAAGCAGTTGCACGAGTAATGAAATATGCTTATCAAGGTGAAACAGAAGAGGTTTCTCTTATAGAAAGTTACGGAAGAACGCTTGGAGAAGATGTTATTGCAGATCATGATGTCCCGCATTTTGATCGCTCTCCGTACGACGGATTTGCGATTAGAGCGGAAGATACAAAAGAAGCAAGTAGCAGTAATCCCATTCAGTTTGAAGTGATTGGTGAAATTGGAGCAGGGGTTGTTTTTACAGAAGAAGTGAAAGCATTTCAAGCTGTCCGTATTATGACAGGGGCCGCAATTCCGAGAGGGTGTAATGCGGTTGTTATGTTAGAACTAACGGAAGGATTTGAAAAAAACGAAAAGACTTATATGACATTAAAACGCTGTTTCGCAGCCGGTGATAACATTTCTTTTAAAGGTGAAGATGTAAAACAAAATACTATCCTTGTGAAAGAAGGGACTGTTATTAATCCTGGAGTTGCAGCACTTCTTGCTACGTTTGGTTATAGTTCCGTACATGTTGTAAAACGGCCGATTATTGGAATAGTAACGACGGGTAGCGAACTGCTTGAAGTACATGAACAATTAAAGCCAGGGAAGATTCGAAATAGTAACTCCTATATGATAGCAGCGCAAATTGAACGAGCGGGCGGAGTTGTACGGTATTATGGACAATTCGTTGACGATTTTGAGACGTGTTATAACAATGTAAAAAAGGCGATAAAAGAAGTTGATATTTTAATTACGACTGGTGGCGTTTCAGTAGGAGACTATGACTATTTGCCTGCTATTTATGAGAGATTACAAGCTAATGTACTTTTTAACAAAATAGCGATGCGACCAGGAAGTGTGACAACTGTAGCTGAGGTAGAAGGAAAACTACTATTTGGTTTATCTGGTAATCCTTCAGCTTGTTATGTCGGTTGTGAATTATATGTTAGACCAGTCATTGGAACATACTTGCATAGAAAAGATTCGCACGTATTTCGTGCAGAGGCAATTTTACAAAAAGACTTTCCGAAAGCAAATCCGTTTACTCGATTTGTAAGAGGGAGAGTAGAAATTGTAGATGGTCAATTGCAAGTTACACCAGTTGGTTTAGATAAATCTAGCGCAATTTCTTCACTTGCAGAAGCGAATGCATTTATTGTTTTGCCAGGGGGAACGAGAGGATTTAAAGCTGGAATTACTGTTTCGGTACTGTTATTAGAATTAACCAGCGGAAGTGAATGGCCATGGAAAGAATCGCTTCGTTCATACAAATAATAGAAAAATAGGTTGCTAATTTATACAAAGATAAGAGGTGCGAAATGACACATACGTATTATGAAGTAATTGATACACCTATATCAATTGAAGAAGTGACAAACAAAGTAATTCGGCGTGAGTGTGGTGCGATTACTACTTTTATTGGCACTGTTAGAGAATTTACGAAAGGCCGACGTACGCTTTATTTAGAGTATGTAGCTTATAAGACGATGGCGGAGAAACAGCTTGAGAGAATTGGTACCGAAGTAGGGGAGAAATGGCCTGGAACATATGTGGCAATTACACATCGCATTGGTACATTACAAATTTCTGATTTGGCTGTTGTCGTTGCTGTTGCTACACCGCATCGGAAAGCTGCTTATGAGGCGAATGAATATATTATGGAACGTATAAAACAAATTATTCCGATATGGAAAAAAGAGTTTTGGGAAGATAGTGAGTCGTGGATAGGCGATCAGTTAGAGAAAACAGCATATGGTAATGGCGAGCCTGGAAAGGAGATGAGAATTTGATTGAAGTACTATTATTTGCACATTTACAAGAAGAAGTAAGTAAGCCAGCATTACACATAGATTGTGAAAATATTACAGTCGCGAAGCTGAAGGAAGTTCTGATTAAGGAATATAATGTAGCAATTTCAAACGAGATTATGGTCGCGATAAATGAAGAATACGCAAATGAGGATGACATTATTCAAACTGGTGATGTCGTAGCAATGATTCCGCCAGTAAGTGGTGGTTGATTCTTTTCAGCCTAATCATGTAAGAACGTGATTAGGCTGGAGGGAATGAATATAACTACGTATACATAGGAGGGAACAGGATGAAAAGTCCTAATTTTCAATTAAGTTTACAAACTTCTAATCTAATTATCGGTTTTATGGTGTGGGTTATTTTATCATCATTGATGCCCTATATTAAAGTGGATATTCCATTAACTGCGGGACAAATTTCTATGGTAACAGCAGTACCCGTTATTTTAGGTTCTGTTCTTCGCATTCCAATTGGTTATTCGACCAATCGTTTCGGAGCAAGAAAATTATTCTTTATTAGTTTTATTCTATTATTATTTCCTGTTTTTTATATTAGTGTTGCCAATTCTATGATGGATTTAATTATTGGTGGATTATTTGTAGGAATCGGTGGTGCTGTATTCTCTGTAGGAGTAACTTCTTTACCAAAATACTTTCCAAAAGAGAGTCACGGTTTTGTAAATGGTATTTACGGTGTCGGTAACGCTGGAACAGCAATTACTTCATTTTTAGCGCCTGTTATCGCAACTTCAGTTGGCTGGAGAACGACAGTACAATGTTATTTAATTTTACTTGCAGCTTTTGCACTTATGAACTTTTTATTAGGTGATCGTAAAGAGAAAAAAGTGAATACACCACTAATGGAACAAATAAAAGGTGTATATAAAAATGAGAAACTTTGGTTTTTATGTATCTTTTACTTTTTAACTTTCGGATCATTTGTTGCATTTACAGTATATTTACCAAACTTTTTAGTATCTCATTTCGGATTAGAGAAAGTAGATGCAGGTATACGTACAGCCGGATTCATCGTACTCGCAACAATTATGCGTCCGATTGGTGGTTGGCTCGGTGATAAGTTTAATCCATTTAAAATATTAATCTTCGTATTTATCGGTTTAACACTTTCAGGTATTATTTTATCATTTATGCCTAGCATGAACGTATATACATTTGGTTGCCTACTTGTCGCATTTTGCGCAGGTATCGGTAATGGTACAATCTTCAAACTCGTTCCAATGTATTTCTCTGAACAAGCTGGTATTGTAAACGGACTCGTTTCAGCTTTAGGCGGACTAGGAGGATTCTTCCCACCTCTAATTTTAACATTACTATTCCAACTAACAGGTCATTATGCAATAGGATTTATGGCGTTATCAGAAGTCGCACTTGCTTGTTTAATTATTACAGTCTGGATGTATAGTCAAGAAAAGCTGTTAGTGATGTTAAAGAATCATTAATAAAGAAAAAGAGCCGTCCCAAAGTATTTTGGGGTGGTTCTTTTCGTAATATAATAGGCTTCGCTATATTTTTTAGGACCAGATTCTTTAGTAAGGCTAATAGATATTGTGAAATAGTACACTTAAACTAAAAAATACAGTTTAGGTCGATAAGATAAAATTATAAATTTCTATAAATAATCCATAATTTTCTTTATGGCTCATATTTGTTATGTTAAAGAAAAGAGAGGGGAGGGGAATGAAGTAAGTGTTTTTTCTGATTATTGAGAACTAATGGTGTTTTCCGATGAATTAAATGTGATCCATAGGTAGTAAAGCGTTTAATCCAACTAAAATATATGTAGAATGAGGTTTTACATGTTTGTATTTATTATATTAGACGTAATATTACCGATATTAATATTGATGCTAATTGGTGCAATCTTACAAAGAAAGTTTCAATTTGACTTAAAGCAACTATCTACACTTATTACGTATTGCTTGATGCCTGCGGCTGTATTTGTGAATATATATGATATTCGTATAGAAATAGATTTGTTGCTCCAGATAATATACTATTTAATGCTTTACAGTCTAAGTCTGATCATAGTAAGTCATTTTATTTCAAAAATATTAAAGTTAGAAAAAGGGGAAAGTGCAGCTCTAAAAAATAGCATTTCGTTAATGAATTCCGGTAATTATGGATTACCAGTAAGTCAATTGATTTTTAGTCACAATCCAGTGGGGGTTTCCATTCAGATTTTCATTGTTATTTTCCAGAATCTTTTAACCTATTCATATGGAATATATAACTTACTATCAGCAACAAAAACAATCGGAGGTATTATTCAATCATTTCTAAGACTGCCTGTATTTCATGCGCTCGTATTAGGGATTCTCTTTCAATCTTTTACAATTCAATTACCTAATTCTATCTTGCTACCTCTTAATCAGCTTGCGAATGGTTTTGTTGCAATAGCACTCATATTGCTAGGGGCGCAATTATCCAACATTAAGCTTAAATTTTTCCATCGAGTCATAACATGGGCTTTAATTGGAAGGTTACTGATGGGACCATTAGTAGCACTTACCATGATCTACCTACTAAACATTGATGGTATTGTTGCACAATCATTATTTATTGCAAGTTCTTTTCCTACTTCAAGAAATACAGCAACCATTGCTATGGAGTATCAAATAGAGCCTGAACTACATGCGCAAATCGTTTTATTTTCAACACTTTTTAGTATTGTTACAGTAACTGTCGTTATTTATTTGTCATATATTTTGTTTTGAATTTACATGCAAAAACGAATAGATTTGAGGTGGCGAGTGATGGAAGGGAATCGATATGAGAAAAAGCAGTCTTTCATATATTAGGTGTCGTTTACAATTGTATCGTGTCTGAGAATTAAGCGGCTTAATTCAAAAAAGGAAACTCATTAAGGTTTATTTCGTATACAAATCTTTAAAGCATTTACATATAGACTTGCGAAAAAAGACGCAATCTCGCTTATAATTAAGATTACATGAGCTTAGGATGATAGCGATGGGGCGGGAGTGTCAAGTAAGAATTTTATCTTTATTGATTTTATGAGGTTTTTCCTCATAATTGTATTTAAGGGAGATGATTCTAAAATGAGTAAACAGAATATTAGTACAACTATTTCAGGAGATTTGATTGTTACCCATCTAATTGGCCAGATTAAAACAGAGGATGTGTATGAATGGTTTAATGGCTTTGAGCAGGTTTGTCAGCAATTTATTTCTGAGGGGCGGAAATACAAATTGTTGGTGGATAGAAAAGGATACACGCCAAATCATTTTTCTGTTCAAAAAGTATGGAAAGAGAAGTTCTTCAATGAAACTATTTTGAATCATAGCAAGGCAATTGCATTTCTTCTTGAAGAAGGAGAGATACTGAAGTATTTGCAACAATCCAATACAAAAGAATCCGTAGAGTTTTTTGACGATTATGAACAAGCGCTAAATTGGTTGAATGAATATCCAATATAAAAACTGAATAGAAAGAGTTGCTCGTAATGTTGCACTTGTCATGAAATTTACTTGCTTACAAGTTGCAAACACCATTCATTTTCTTCGTAGATTGCTTATGGAATAAAAGAACGGAACTACAACAAAAAGAACAAACGTCCCCTAACAAACGTTTGTCCAAAGGTAATTACGATTTTAACTAAGAAATAGACTACAATTTATGTGTACGAGAAATCTTTTTTATAAGTTTAGGCAATATAGATGTTAGTTCTTGCTTCAAACGCTTCGTAAACGATGGATCTTTACCTGAAGTTGAAATAGTGACAACATATTCATCATGTCGAATGACGCCAGGTGTGTGAAAAGATGATTCTGTACCATCACTTACAACGTTAACCCACTGAAAATCGTGGGCGGCCTGCTTGACCATCATATTTACAGCATGTTGATTTGTAGCTGCATAAATAAGGTGAGCATCTTTAATATCATCATTACTAAAAGTTTTTTGCTTCCAAGTAATAAAAGGAAGTTCCTTCATCTCCTCGCAAATTTCTGGGCTGATAACGGTGACAAAAGCGCCTGTATTTTTTAATCCAGACGCTTTTCGATATGCAATTTTACCTCCACCAATGATAACGACCACTTTATTTTGCAGATTAAACATAAGGGGGTACATGTTATACATATATGCATTCCTCCATTCGTTCTAACAATGTTAATTTCATATATGTATCAAACTGTAGGCAATTACAAGTCGTCACGTGATCGTATTTTTTTGTATACAACTTAATTTTTTGAAGCAATAATCCGGTAAAGAGAAGGTAGGGCATGACATATACATGGGATGCAGTTGATGTTATTGTCTTTAGCTCAGCAGTAAAAGAGGGCGTTCCTTTCGTTAAAAAGGAGCACGATACTGGTATACTGAGTTTTTGTTCGACAGCTACTCCAATTTGCTGTAACTCATGTATGGGCTGGGGGTCACTACTACCTCTTCCTACGAGTAAAATACTACTATTTTGCATTGGCATAGCTTCACGTATTCTTTTCACTACAAGTTCAACCATATGCGGATGCGTACTAAAAGGTGGTACAACTGAAAATGTTATATGTGGATATTGCTTTTGCATTTGTTCTATCTCAAAAGGAATATCACATTTATAGTGAGCTGCTGCAAATAATAAAACAGGTACAATCATTATTTCAGTTGCTCCCTCTAGTATCGTTTCTGTAACTGCATCCGAAATGGTAGGTGTCGTTAGTTCTAGAAAAGCTATTTTTTGAATTCTTTCGTTACGTTCTTTCATAACAGATTGAATAAAGTGAATGAATTGTTCGTTCCCTTCTTGTAACCGGCTCCCGTGTCCAACATATACAATTCCTTTCATTGTCTTACCATATCTTTCTTCATAAGAGTTTCTTGTAATTGATGATCTACGTTATGAAACCCGACTTTATTTGCATAGTGTAAAGTTGGAACGTCGGTATACGAGAATGGGAGAGTAACAATATCGATAAAGCCAAGACGTTTTACTTCTGCTAGAAACGTATCAATAGAAGCGCGTCCTTCAAATACAATGCTATCCCATAAGAATTCAGAAAGCATACGAGAATGGACTTCATCGAAACGATGATCAATTGTATACTCATGAGTCATCATATAGGAGCCGGCACCAATTTTCTCTTGAATAAATGCAATCCGATTAATATTTCTGCCTAAATAAACAGTTGTATCGGAAGAGAACTTTGCTTCTTTACTTAGTAGGCCATATTGCATAAGTTTTTCTTGAGTGGCAACGTTCATGTGTTGCAGCTCTGCCTGTAAGGAACGAATATCTTTCTGGTATTTACTACATGATTGCATCAAAATTTCTACACTTTCAGCTGAACAAAAAACAAGGCGATCAACGTTAAAAATTTCATTGATTTGTTCAAGGGTTAATGTATATTCTTCCTTTTTGAAAGTTGGAATTTGATATATTTCTGCACCAGCTTCTTGTAACCTTTGCTTCATTACACTTGTTTTATTTGTTGCGGATGTAAATAAAACTTTTTTACCATGTAATGGTTTACGTTCTTTCCAAGCGATTTGATTACGTAAGGAAACGACATCACCAACAATTGTCATAGAAGGGTTAGAAATATTTTCATTTTTGACGATAGAAACAATGGTAGATAGTGTCCCTGTGACAACGCGCTGTTTACCAGTTGTACCCCATTCAATGACTGCTACTGGCGTATCTTCTTTCTTTCCTGCTTGTCGTAAGTTTTCGCAAATTGTAGGTAAGTTTTTTATACCCATGTAGTAGGCAATCGTATCGCTATTGTGAGATGAATTATATTTTCCATGATCGGTTAAAGGACCTTTTGCATGTCCGGTTAGTAAAGTAACGCTATTACTGTAGTTACGGTGGGTAAGGGGGATACCTGCATAGCTACTAGCGGCGATGCTAGATGTAATACCTGGTACAATTTCATATGGAATATTTGCTGCTGCTAAAGTTTCTGCTTCTTCACCAACACGGCCAAAAATAGATGGATCTCCGCCTTTTAATCGGACAACAATTTTTCCCTCTTTTGCAAATTGAAGAAGGTGTGCGTTAATCATTTCTTGTCGCATAATATGATTCTTTGGCATTTTTCCGCAATACATAAGTTCACATGTTTGTTTTGTATAGCTAAGAAAGAAAGGGTTTAGTAAACGGTCATATAAAACAATATCTGCACGTTTTAAACACTCTATCGCTTTCTTTGTAATAAGCCCTTCATCACCTGGTCCTGCACCAACTAAATATACATATCCGTTCATATAATTGCACCTCATCTAGTTTTATTTAAAAGGAAGCCAGGGGGGAGGCTTCCTTTTGTAAATTACATATATATATAAATGTCACCATCAATGACTTCTACTTCGTACGTTTGAATACAACCGTCATCAGGTTTTTGAACTTCACCTGTTAGTAATGAAATCTTCCAATCATGCAGTGGACAAAAGACGACTTCACCAGATACAATTCCTTCTGCTAACGGTCCGTTTTTATGAGGACAACGATTTTCTACAGCTCGAATATCACCATTTGAAAGGCGGAATAGGGCGATAGACATACCTTTCATTTGTACCTCTTTACCGATTTGAATAGGAAGATCTTCTGCACGCATAACTTTTATTTTTTCTTTCGTTTGTATCATATAGATCACAGCTCCTTATTTCACAGTTTCTACTTCATACATCGCTTTTAATGATTTTGTTTCTAGTGCTTGTCCCCAAGCTTCTTTATATGTGCCACGAGCTGTTTGGAAACGTTCATTTAACTTAGTGACGATATTTACATCTTGCAGTATTTCTTTTATGTGATCGAAGCCTAATCGTTCTGTCCAGTAGGCAGTACGCTCTCCGTAAATACCAGTTTCACGATAATATTGCATGTAAGCTGTAGCGATGCGAAGAACATCATCTTCAGTAGGGACAATCATTACAAAATCAGCTTCACGTACTTCTGTACCACCATTTCCACCAATATAAAGTTGGTATCCATTTTCGACACAAACAACGCCAAAATCTTTCGTAAGTACTTCCGCACAGTTACGCGGACAACCCGTTACACCCATCTTCATTTTATGAGGTGTATCTACCATTTCTAATGATTGTTCAAGGAGCATACCAAGTCCTAATGAATCTTTCGTACCGAAACGGCAGAAACGAGAGCCAACACATGATTTTACATTACGAAGAGATTTTGAATACGCATATCCAGAAGTCATATTTAAGTCAGCCCATACGTTAGGTAAATCTTGTTTCTTAACACCGTATAAGCCAATTCGACTTGCACCGGTAATTTTCACAAGTGGAACATTATACTTTTTCGCAACTTCAGCAATTTTCATTAAATCATCTGCTGTTGTAACGCCTCCGTACATACGTGGAATAACAGAGAATGTACCATCGTGTTGGATGTTACCATTCATTCTTTCATTAACGAAACGGGAGGCTTTATCATCTTCATATTCTTCTGGAATCGCCATACGTAAATAGTAGTTCAAAGCAGGACGACATTTCGAACAGCCATCTTCATGTACAAAACCAAGAACATTTCGTACTTCTTTTGGTGATTTTAAGCCTTTTTCATGAATTGCCGCTACGACTTCATCACGTGATAAAGGTGTACATCCACACATACCAGCAGACTGGGCTGAGGCATCAAAAGCATCTCCGAGTGTATGAGATAAAACTTGTTCTACAAGCGGACGACATTTACCACAAGACCCTGCGGCTTTCGTACAGCCTTTAACTTCTTCAAAAGTCGTTAACTCTTGTTCTAAAATGGCATGAACGATTGTTCCTTTCGTAACACCATTACATCCACAAATCGTGTCATCCGCACTCATTGTAGCAACATCAAGTTCACTTTCTTCACCAGCTTTGTGAAGAATGGACGCTGGTGTATATTCTTGTATATCTTCTTCTTTCTTTAACATGCTAAAGAGGCGTGTACCATCAGCTGTGTCACCATATAAAACGATACCAACGACTTTATTGTCACGAATTAATACTTTTTTATAGGAACGTTTGCATTCATTAAAGATGGATATTGCTTTCGTTTGATCATCTTCATAAATTTGGCCTGCAGAGAATAAATCACAACCAGCAACTTTTAATTGCGTACCGACGATACTGCCCGAATATCCATCAGTTTGTAAATTTGTTATATGTTTCGCTAATATTGCACCTTGTTCATAAAGAGGGGCAACAAGTCCATATGCGATACCGTCATGTTCTGCACATTCGCCAACTGCATAAATGGACTCATCATTTGTTAGCATATAGTCATTGACTACAATGCCGCGATTGACAATTAAACCAGCATCTCTTGCTATTTGCGTATTTGGTCGGATACCGACAGCCATTACGATTAAATCACAATCTACAACTTCACCATCTTCAAATTGAATGCCCTCAACATGGTTTGTACCAAGAATTTTTACAGTTTTCTTTTCCATTAAAAACTTCATGCCTTGTGCTTCTAAATCTTCACGCAGTAGAGAAGCTGCTTTCGTATCTAGTTGTTGCTCCATTAAGCTAGGCATTAAATGAACAACATGTACGTCCATTCCTAAGTCAATAAGACCTCTTGCTGCTTCTAAACCAAGTAATCCACCACCAATGACAACGGCCTTTTTCTTTTCTTTAGCAGTATCCATCATAAACTGTGTATCTTCAATAGTTCGAAAACCTGTTACACCAGGAAGAGTGGAACCTTCAACCGGTAAAATAAAAGCACTAGAACCTGTTGCAATAATAAGCTTGTCATATGTAAGAGTACGATTCTTTTCTGTAATAATAACTTTTTCTTCTCGGTCAATACTTTGAACTCTTTCATTTGTATACAAAGTTATTTCGTTTTCTTCATACCAACTGTATTCATTCATAATGATATCTTGTATATTTGTTTTACCTTGTAAAACATGAGAGAGCATAATGCGATTATAGTTTGGGTGTGGTTCATCTCCAAAAATAGTAATCTCATATGAATCACAATCATGTTTTAATATTTCTTCCATACAACGTATGCCAGCCATACCATTTCCGATCATAACTAAACGTTTTTTCATTTTCGTTTCCCCTTTTTATGTGAAATGTTGAACAAAGGATTATATTTTTATTATAGAAAATCAAGAAAGGGGGAGATGTGATATTTATCACATTTTTATAATGATTCACAAATTGTTAAAATTCTGATTTATGTGAGGGTGATGTGGATAGGTTTCGCAAAATGAAAAAGCAGGACATCAGTATGTATACTCATGTCCTGCACTTTATTTACGCTCTCGTAATGGCACGTGGAAATAAAATATTATTTTCTACATGAATGTGCTCAAATAAATCAGACTCTAACGCTTCAAGGCGATTGTAAACAAGTCGATAAGTGCCGCAAGCTCCTTCTGGAGGAGTAAAGTCATGTGTAACTTTACGAAGTTCTTTAATAATGTTGCCAGCGTGGTTATGTTCATTTTCTAGTTCATCTACTACTTTACGTAACTTTGCATAGTTTTCATCAGTTGGATTTTTTTCAAATTCTAAAATTAATGGGAAATCTTCTGTTTCTTCTTTAATTAAATGCTGTTCTAATTCCATTTTAAGTTCATGAAATAGCTTATGAATTTTAGCTAAATGCGGCTGATTTGCTCCATGAACACGTAATACTTTCGTCACATAAGGACTTAACTGTGGTAACTCTTCATTTAAATAACGATGATGCTTATGAATTACATAATCAATCAATTCACGATAAGAAGCATTTTTCCAATCAATTTCAGATTCATTTAATCGTTTCGTATTATGATAAAGCGTATTTAACTCTGTAATTACTTCAGTAGCTGATAAATTTCTTTCATGAATTGCATCAATAAGTGGCTTATTACCGCCACAACAAAAATCTATTCTATAGGATTTAAAAAGATCACTAGCTTTCGGAAACTGTGTAACAATCTCACCGACAATAGAAGTTTCAGTAAATGTATGTTCCATATGAATGCCTCCATAAAGTTTAAATGTAATATCTAAATTAAGAATAGCGATAAATGAAAAACAACGTGGTGATTGAAATCACTTATTATGTGTCTGATTTGAGAATAATAGGATTATTCTTCAACAGAGGACATTATAGAAAAGATGGCGAAGAATTTTGGGATAGGAAGTATATCTTTTATAGGAGGTTTTTATGGAATATGTTTATCATATGGTACCAGAAGAACTAAAAGGAGAATATTTAATCCCATTAAATGAATTGAAAAGGGTATATCCAAATTTATATCGTGAGTATATACAAAAATATAAAGATCATACTCAAAGAGAGAACTTATTAACACGTAAAATACCAAAACTAGAATGTTTATGGAATGATGTCGTGCATTTTTTACCACTGCATCCTTATGAGATTTATAAAGTATTATTGGAAATAGGAGTAAACATTCATACAAATAAATTGTTTTATAAAATTCCTATTAGCGCACTGAAGGGTCAGTGTATGGCAATATACAAGTACACAAAGCACAATTGGGGTGGACCAAATAGAGAATTAAAAGAATGCGAAATAGAAATCATCAACTTTAATGAATATAGAGAATTAAAGCAATTAAATACCTGCACCAAAGAATATTACAGGGAGAAATATGAAAAGGGTAGAAGATTTGGGATGTTTCACTTAATTCCACATGTTCTTGTCAAAGGGAAAGTGGAGGTGAAAAATATTGAAATCATTAATTGGAGTATTGCTCCAGTTAATGGTTAATAGTACAAGTATTTAAAAAATAAGATGCCATTTTGAATTGATATAGGGCTTAAAAGAATGGAAGAGTAATTAGATCTTATACGTAATAATAAAAAAGAAGCTTACTGATAAAATGTACCCTATAGAATAGACACTTAAAAAAAAGTCTATTCTATAGGGTCTTTCTTGTATAATGAGAGAAAAA